>NZ_JBHJRC010000014.1:0-64189 GCF_042261735.1 Kitasatospora sp. NPDC056327
CCCCGGGGGCTCCATTTTGCCGACCCCCCCCCCCCGCCGCGTGCCCGTCCGGCCGGTCCGTCCCGGGGAACCCCGGGTCTCAGAACCCGCCGGTCTGCTCGTCGCGCCGGCGCTGCCAGCGCTGCTCGACCCGGTCCATCATCCCGGCCTTGCGGCGGGGGGCGGCGGTGGCCGGTCCGGCGCCCTGCGTCTGGCCGGACGGCCCGCGGCGCCAGCCCGTCACGGCGAAGACCGCGCACCCGAGCATCACCAGGAAGCCGACCACACTGACCCAGATCTGGTCGGGGACGACCATGCCGCCCATCAGCAGGCCGATACCGATCACGAAGCCGCCGACGGCCAGGTAGACCCGCCGACGGGTGTAGGTGCGCAGACCGGTTCCCTCAAGCGCCGACGCGAATTTGGGATCTTCGGCATACAGCGCTCGCTCCATCTGGTCGAGCAGTCGCTGCTCGTGCTCCGAGAGCGGCACGGAGTCCTCCTACTCGTCGGTCGCGGGTGCGACCGGTCCGCCGCCCCGGTCGGGGTGGCAAGTCCAAATCAGCCTTGGGAACACGCGGTCGGACGCCTGTGCGGGGGCCCGGGCCCGTGTCGTCCATATGCCCCGAGCATCCGGCGGTCATGCTTTCCGGCTTTACCCAGATCATACGGTCCACGGGCCCTTCGCGGAGTGGTCGACCACGCGTGGGCCCGGCCACTTCGGCGGCTGCGCGCCGCACCATGCCCAACGCCGCACGGACCGGACAAGTGCCCGAAGCGTGGGAATCGGCCCGGACCTGGGGAGATCCCGGGAAGAGGGCCGGGGAACGGAAGGGGGCGTACCGACGGTCCGACGGCGAACGGGAGGAAATCCGTCGGCGAACGGTGGTGGGCCGTCCGGTCAGGCCAGGGTGGCCAGCAGGTGGAGCTGGGTCGCCACGGCGTGGAACGCCGGCTGCCCGGCCGCGGCCTCCTCCAGCTTGAGCAGCGCCTCCAGCGCACCCGGCTCGGTGTCCACCAGGACGCCCGGCACCAGGTCGGCGAAGACCCGCACGCCGTGCACCGACTCCACCCGCAGCCCGGCCCCGGCCGCCAGCCGGTCCAGCTCCTCGCCGGTGAAGCGGCGCGGCATCGGGTCGCTCGAACCCCAGCGGCCGTCGGTGGCGCCGAGCGCCGCGCGGGCGTCGTCGAAGTGGCCGCCGAGCGCCCGGGCGAGCACGGCGCCGTTGCGGTTGGCCGCCAGCAGGCTCACGAAGCCGCCCCGGCGCAGGGTGCCGGCCAGGCTGCCGAGCGCCTCGGCCGGGTCGTCCACGACCTCCAGCACGCCGTGGCAGAGCACCGCGTCGACGGTGCCGGGCGCGACCAGCTCGGGGAGCGTCTGGGTGTCGCCCTGCACGGCGCGGACCAGTGCGGTCACGCCCGCCTCGGCGGCCCGCCGCTCCAGCGCGAACAGCGCGTCCGGGCTCGGGTCGACCACGGTGACGCGGTGGCCCAGCCGGGCCACCGGCACGGCGAAGTTGCCGGTGCCGCCGCCGGTGTCGACCACGTCGAGCACCGGCTGGTCCAGCTCGGCCACCCGCTTCTCCAGGGCGGCGCGCACCACCTCCCAGACCACGGCGGTACGCAGGGCGCTGCGGGGACGCGTCGGGTACAAGGCGAGGCTCCTTGGCACGTGCAGTGTCGATCAGGTTGCCTCCACCTTAGGCCCTCCCTGCCCCGCGGCCCCGTCCGCACCCGGGGCCGGGCCTACCCCCGGGCGCCCCGCCCCGCCCGCGTCAGCCCGCCTCCCTCACCTCCCCGTTCGCGGCGGGCCCCGGGCCCGGTCCGTCCTCCCCGGGGCCGTCCAGGGGCAGCCGCGGGGCGGGCGGGGCCGCGTGCAGACCGAGCAGCCGCTCGACCAGGCGCAGGAACAGCGCCGAGTTGCGGATCAGGTCGTCGGCGTCACGGGCCGAGGCCGAGCCCCGGATACCCGCCTCGGCGGCCGCCCGGCGGCGCGCCCCGGCCGCGAAGTACGGCGCCCACTCGGCGAGTTCGGGTGCCACCTCGGGCAGCACCTCCCAGGCGCTGCGGATCGCCCGGCGCCGGCGTTCGCTCTTCTCCGGGCGCCCGCGCACGGCGAGCACGGCGGCGACGGTGCGCAGCGCCGCGAGGTGCGCGGCGGCGTACCGCTCCAGCGGGTCCTCCAGGGCACGGGCCCGGTCGAGGGTGCGGTGGGCCTCGGCGAGCAGGTCGAGGGCGGCGGGCGGGGCGGCGGTGCGGCGGGGCACCGGATGGACGTCGGCACCGGCGGACGGCCCGTGGGCGGCGGGACGCGGCGCGCCCCCCGGTCGGTAGGCGGCGGAGTGGAGGCGGGCGGTGACGGGCTCAGGGTGGCTGATGGTCATGGTCTCCCCCGTTCCGAGGCAGCGCACGGGCCGGGTGGTCCGCGCCCCTCCATGGTGAACGGCACCACTGACAATCGGGCTCCCGCGCCGTCACCGCCGGTCACCGGAGCGCCGTCCCCCACGAACGGCGCTTCGGGACCCGGCGGTCCCCCCGGAGGCCCCGGCCCCCCCCGGCCGTGCTCCGCCGCCCCGTGCCGGCGGTGCGCGGCCCCCGGCCGGATCCGGTGCGGACGGCCCCCTCGGCGGTTGCGCCGGCCCCCGTGACCGGCGGACGCCGACCGCCCGCTCCCTCGGGGCGGGGCGCCCGACGCGCCGCCGTCCCGGTGCCACCACTCTGGCGTCCGCGCAGGTCGGAGACCATCCGCGCGGATACTCAACCGGTGTCCTGAGTATCCGTACTCAGACGACCGGGGCGGGAACCGCGGGCCTCGCCGGCGGCGTCGTCCGGGTACCGTACGGACGGGCCGGGGCCGACCCCCGGCGGCACCACGGACAGGAACGGACGGACACCGATGACCATCGTCCCGCTGATCTTCACCAGCGGACTGGCGAGCGGGATCAACGCCTACGCGGTGGTGCTGCTGCTCGGTCTGCTGGGCCGGTTCGCCGGGGCCGAATCGGTGCCCGGGGCCCTGGAGCGCACCGACGTGCTGATCGCGGCCGGGGTGCTGTTCCTGCTGGAGGCGGTGGCCGACAAGATCCCGTACGTCGACAGCGTCTGGGACGCCGTCCACACGGTGATCCGGCCGGTCGCGGGCGCCACCGTCGGCGCGCTGATCGCCTCGACCGACCCGGGCTCGCTGGGCGAGGTCGCGGCGGGAGCGATGGGCGGCACGACGGCCCTGGTCAGCCATCTGGTGAAGGCGTCGCTGCGGATGGCGGTCAACACCTCGCCCGAGCCGGCCAGCAACATCGCGGTCTCGCTGGCCGAGGACGTCTCGGTGGCCGGCCTGGTCACGCTGGCGATCTTCCACCCCTGGCTGGCCGCCTCGATCGCCGCCGTCCTGCTGCTGGCCGGCATCCTGCTGGTCCGGTTCGCGGTCAACCGCATCCGCGCCTTCCGCGCCCGCCGCCGCGAACGCCGCGCCGCCCGGGCGGGGAGCACGGCCGCCCCCGGCCGCCCGGTGGCGGAGGGGACCGCGCCGCGGATCTAGGATCGAGGTCATGGCACGGATCGTCATCATCGGCGCAGGTATGAGCGGGCTCGCGGCGGCTTCCCGGCTGGCGACCCTCGGGCACGAGGTGACGGTCTGCGAGGCGCGCGGCACCCACGGCGGCATGGTCGGCCGGTACGAGCGCGACGGCTTCGCCTTCGACACCGGCCCCGGTCTGCTCACGCTGCCCGCCGTCTACCGCGACCTCGCGCTGAAGACCGGGCGCGAGCCGCTGGAGCAGCTGGTCGAGCTGGGCCCGGTCGACCCGGAGAGCCGGCACCTGTTCCCGGACGGAACGTCCGTCGCCCTGCCCAACGCCTCCCGGGGCGGTGTGGTCCAGGCCCTGGACGGGGCCTTCGGGCCGGGCGCCGGCGAGCGGTGGGCCACGGTGCTGGGCCACGGCCGCACGGTCTGGGAGGGCACCCGGCGGCCGCTGCTGGAGGAGCCGCTGCCCGACCGGCCGCGGGAGCTGTACACCGACCCGTACCCGGTGCCCGGCGCGGCTCCCCGGCGCGGACTGTTCGGGCGTCTGCGCCCCCCGCAGCAGTGGACGCTCGCCGACGTCGCCGCGGAACAGCTCGGCGGGCACCCCGGGCTGACCGCCCTGCTGCACGAGCACGCGCTGCGGGCCGGTCTCGACCCGCGCTCCGCACCCGCCGGGGCCACCGTGCTGCCGTACATGGAGCAGTCCTTCGGCGTCTGGTACGTGCGCGGCGGCCTGCGCGCCCTGGCGGACGCGGTGTACCGCCGCTGCGAGCAGCGCGGGGTGGAGTTCCGCTTCCAGACGCCGGTCGCCCGGGTGATCGTCCAGGACGGCCGGGCGTGCGGCGTGCAGACCAAGGGCGACCGGATCGACGCGGACCTGGTGGTCTCCTCGATCGACGCCCGGGTGCTGCACACCCAGTGGATGGGCCCGGCCGAGTCCTCGGACGACTGGCCCGCCTCCGCCTCCCGGCTGCACGGCGTGCCGGGGCGGGTGAGCGTGCTGCTCGCGCTGCGCGGCGCCCGTCCCGAGGGCACGGCGCACCGCACGGTGGTGCACGCCGGTGACCCGGCCGCCGAGCTGGCCGGCGTCTTCGACCCGGGGGTGCCGCTGTCCGACCGGCCGACCGTGCAGGTGCTGCGGCCGGACGACCCGTCCCTGCACCCGGCGGGGCACGAGGCGGTGGTGCTGACCGCGACGACGCCGTCGCTGGACCTCGACTGGGGTGCGCCCGGTGTGGCGGACGCCTTCGCGGACCGGATGCTCGACCACGTCGACGCGGCCGGGCTGGGTCTGCGCGAGCGGCTGCTCTGGCGGGTGGTGCGCACCCCCGAGCACACCGAGCGGGACGCCGGTTCCTTCTTCGGCTCCGTCCCGCCGCCGGCGCTGGCCGGTGCGGGCGGCGACCTGCTCCAGGCGCCGAACGAGGACTACCCCGGTCTCTACCTCACGGGGGGTGCCGCCCACCCCGGGGGCGGGCTGGCCCGGGTCGGCATGTCGGCCTGCATCGTCGCCAACCTCATCGGCCCCGCCTGACCGCGCGCCCACGGGCGGGCGCGCGGGGTCAGCCCTGCTGCTGTTGCTGCCAGGTGGGCTGCTGCTGGTAGCCGTACTGGTCGTACTGCGGCTGCTGGGGGATGCCGTGGGAGTGCTGCTGCTGGTGCTCCTGCGGCTGGGCCTGGGGCTGCTGGGCGGCCTGCCACTGGTGCTGCTGCTCGTAGCCGTACTGGCCGGGCTGCTGGTGCTCCTGCGGCTGGGCCTGCTGGTATCCGCCGTAGGGGTCCGTCTGCTGCTGGTAGCCGCCGTACGGGTCGTGCTGCTGGTAGCCGCCTCCGTAGCCCTGGTCGTAGCCGAAGGCCGGCTGCTGCTGGGCGGGCTGCCACTGCTCCTGCGCCTGGTGCTGGTGCTGCTGCTCGTAGCCGAACTGGCCGGGCTGGCCGGGCTGCTGCTGGTGCTGCTGCGCCGGGTCGTAGCCGCCCTGGTAGGCCTCCGCGTAGGCGTCCTGCTGCGGGACCGCCCGGAGCACCTCGGTCTGCTGCTGCTCGTAGTACGCCGACGCGTACACCCCGTCGGTGGCGAGCTCCTGCATCTCGAACGCGGCGGTGCGCTCGACGGCCGGCTCCTCCTCGGCCGCCGGGGCGGGCGCCGCCGGGGCGGCCTCGACCGCGCCGACCTCGCCGACCCGCTCCACCGCGACGGCCGCGGCCACCGCGCCGCCACCGGTGAGCGCGCCGAGCAGCGGCACCCGGGCGAGCGGCCCGGGCAGGCTCCCGTCCGCGGCGCGCAGCGACCAGCCGCCGGAGAACCCGCGCTTGACGGAGAGCGTGACGAAGGTCTGGCCGACCGCGAACATCGCGGCACCCGCGCCGATCACCGGGACGGACCCGGCCGCCATGCCGGCGGCCACCGCGAGGAAGCCGGCCAGCGCGAGGGCGCGCCAGTGCACCGGGGCCCGGTTCTGGAACAGCAGCTCGGCGACCAGCCAGAGCGCCACCACCGCCAACGCGGCGTACAGCAGCAGGTATCCGATGCCCATCCCGCCCGCTACCTCCAGTCGCGTGCCCGCGCTCGCCGCGCGTGTGCGGCGACTGTACCGGTTCAACGGCCCGGGTACCGCATCGCGTTCCCGCCCGCCGTCCCGTCCTCCGGGGCGGCCCCGGCGGACGGGACGCGCGCAGCTCAGCGCCGGTGCAGACCGAGGTTCTGGTAGATCTCCAGGGTCGCCGTCGAGTGGTTCAGCGTGATGAAGTGCAGCCCGGGGACGCCCTCCGCCAGCAGCCGCTCGGACATCGCGGTGGCGTGCTCCATGCCGACCGCGCGCAGCGCCGCCGGGTCGTCGATCACCGCGCGCAGCCGGGCCTCCAGGTCCGGCGGGAAGGCCGAGCCGCTCAGCTGCGGGAAGCGCTCCAGCTGCTTGGCGTTGGTGACCGGCATGATCTCCGGGATGATCGGCACCTCGCAGCCGGCGGCCGTCACCCGGTCCCGCAGCCGCAGGTAGTCGTCGACCTCGAAGAACATCTGGGTGATCGCGTAGTCGGCGCCGGAGCGGATCTTCGCGACGAAGTGCCGGATGTCCTCGTCCCAGCCGGTCGAGCGCGGGTGCATGTTGGGCGAGGCCGCCACACCGACGCAGAAGTCGCCGATGCCCTTGATCAGCTCGACCAGCTCGTAGGCGTAGGTGACGCCCTGCGGGTGGCTGATCCAGTCGCCCAGCGGGTCGCCGGGCGGGTCGCCGCGCACCGCGAGGACGTTCCGCACGCCCTGGTCGGCGTACTGGCCGATGATGTTGCGCAGTTCGGCGATCGAGTGGTCGACCGCGGTCAGGTGGGCGACCGGGGTGAGCGTGGTCTCGGTGGCGATCCGCCCGACCATGTTCACCGTGCGCTCCCGGGAGGAGCCGCCGGCGCCGTACGTCATGCAGACGAAGTTGGGGTCGAGCGGTTCGAGGCGCCGGATGGCGTCCCAGAGCCGCTGCT
This sequence comes from Kitasatospora sp. NPDC056327, assembly GCF_042261735.1. Taxonomy (NCBI): domain Bacteria; kingdom Bacillati; phylum Actinomycetota; class Actinomycetes; order Kitasatosporales; family Streptomycetaceae; genus Kitasatospora; species Kitasatospora sp. NPDC056327. The sequence continues at coordinate 6,977 of NZ_JBHJRC010000014.1, forward strand.
CTCCGGTCTCGTTGCGCGGCGGCATGAACTCGAAGGAGAAGGAGCGCTTTCCGGCCGCCAGGAGTTCGCGGACGGTCTGAGCGCGGTCCGGTCTGGTCGAAGCGATACCGAGTGCCATGATGGCAGGTTAGCCGTCGGCGGAAGGGCGCGGACAACTCGGTCCCAGCTGTTGAGACGGCGGTCGGACGTCCGGTGGACACCGGGTGGACGGCGCCGGCGACCCGGTGCGGCCGGTCCGCGAACAGCGGCCCCTCGGGCCCCGCACGGCCCGAGCGTACGGCTGTTCCCCTCCGCCCCGGATACCCTTGCTGCACCCCAGCTACCTCCGGAGCCCCATCGTGACCTCGTCCAGCCAGCGGCCGGCCAACCCCATTGACGTGGAGGACGTGCGCGAGCGCGTCAACGCCGCCCTCGCCGGGTTCATGGACGGCCAGGCGGCCCTGCTCGGCAAGGTCTCCCCGCAGCTGGAGCCGGTCACCGAGGCGCTGCGGGACTTCCTGCTGGACGGCGGCAAGCGGCTGCGTCCGGCGTTCTGCTACTGGGGCTGGCGCGGCGCGGGCGGACCGGCGGCCGGCGAGGGGATCGCCCGGGCGGCGGCGGCGCTGGAGCTGCTCCAGGCCAGCGCGCTCGTCCACGACGACCTCATGGACCGCAGCGACACCCGCCGCGGCCTGCCGTCCGTGCACCGCCGCTTCGAGGGGCTGCACCGCGAGCGGGGCTGGCGCGGCGACCGCGAGCAGTACGGCGCCTCGGCGGCGGTGCTGCTCGGCGACCTGCTGCTGATCTGGTGCGACGAGCTGTTCCTGAACTCCGGCCTGGACCCGGCCGCGGTGCTGGCCGCCAAGCCGGTGTTCGACCTGATGCGCACCGAGGTCATGGTCGGCCAGTACCTGGACGTGCTGGAGCCGGTCGCCGGGGACTCCGCCGACGGCGGCGCGCTGGAGCGCGCGCAGACCGTGCTGCACTACAAGTCGGCCAAGTACACGATCGAACGGCCGCTCCAGGTCGGCGCGCTGCTGGCGGGGGCGCCGGAGCGGCTGGTGGAGGCGTACGGCGCGTTCGGCCTGCCGCTCGGCGAGGCGTTCCAGCTGCGGGACGACCTGCTCGGCGTCTTCGGCGACCCGGCGGTCACCGGCAAGCCGGCCGGCGACGACCTGCGCGAGGGCAAGCGGACGCTGCTGGTCGCGCACGCCATGCGGGGCCTGTCGGCCGCCGACGCCCGGCACCTGGACGAGCGGCTGGGCGCGCCGGACCTGACCACCGGGGACGTCTGCGCGCTGCGCGACCTGGTGGCCCGCTCCGGCGCCCCGGAGCGGGTGGAGCAGCGGATCGAGCAGCTGCTGCGGCAGGCGCTGGGCGCGCTGGAGGAGGCCCCGCTGGCGGACGACGGGGCCCGCTCGACGCTGCTGGCGCTGGCCGGGGCCGCCACCGCCCGCAAGTACTGAGCCGCCCGGGCACCGGGCCCGTCCCCGGGCGGCGCGGCCCCGGCGCCGCGGGGCGCCGGGCGTCAGAGCGCGCGCAGCCGCCGGGCGAACCCGGCGGCCGCGGCCCCCGGGTCCTGCGCGCCGGTGATGGCCCGGACGACCACGACCCTGCGGGCGCCGGCCGCCAGCACCTCGTCCAGATTGCCGAGGTCGATGCCGCCGATGGCGAACCACGGCCGCCCGGTGCCCAGCTTCGCCGCGTACTCGACCAGGCCGAGGCCCGGCGCGTGACGGCCCGGCTTGGTCGGGGTCGGCCAGACCGGCCCGGTGCAGAAGTAGTCGACGCCGGGCTCGACGGCCGCCGCGTCCACCTCCCGCTCGGCGTGGCAGGAGCGCCCGATCAGCACGTCCTCGCCGATGATCGCGCGGGCCGCCGGCACCGGCAGGTCGTCCTGGCCGAGGTGCAGCACGTCCGGTCCGGCCGCGTGCGCGACGTCGGCCCGGTCGTTGACGGCGAGCAGCCTGCCGTGCCGGCGGCACGCGTCGGCGAAGACCTCCAGCGCCGCCAGCTCCTGCCGGGCCTCCAGGCCCTTGTCGCGGAGCTGGACGACGTCCACGCCGCCGGCCAGCACGGCGTCCAGGAACTCCGCGAGGTCGCCCTGCTCGCGCCGGGCGTCGGTGCACAGGTACAGCCGGGCGTCGGCGAGCCGGCCCCGGAGGTCGGTCACAGCGCCATCGCCTGGGCGCGGCGCTTGACCTCGGTGGCCCGGTTCTCCCGGAGCGCCTGGACCGGCGTGCCGGGCAGCGACGGGTCCTCGGTGAACATCCACTCCAGGATCTCGTCGTCGTCGAACCCGCTGTCGCGCAGCACCGTCAGGGTGCCGACCAGGTGCTTGACCGGGCCGGTCTCGTCGATGAACGCGGCCGGGACCTGCAGCGACCTGTTGGGGCCGCGGCGGACGGCGATCAGGTCACCCTTCTTGACCATGTCGCGGACCTCGGTGACGACCAGGCCCCACTTCTCGGAGATGTCGGGGAGGTACAGCCACGCGGGGACCAGGGCTTCAATCTTGGCTTCGTTCTCACTCACGGCACCAGACTGCCACCTCGGCGCCCCACCGCGCACACCCCCGGCACCGCGTCCGGGGCCCGCCGGGGCACCGGGGGCCCCGGGAACGCCGCGGCGGCCTCCGGCGGCGCCCGTCAGCCGGCCGCGAGCGCCGACTTCAGCGGGACCTCCGGGTCGGCGGCGCGGACCGGGTCCAGGACGGCGCCGCGCTCGATCAGCCGCCGCCCCTGGGTGAGGTCGCGCGGCCGGTCCACCGCGAGCAGTGCGCGCAGGGCGCCGTCGCGCAGCCAGAGCACCGTCCAGCCGGCGCCGTCCGGCGAACCGCGCCACAGCAGCCCGTCCTCCCCCGTGTGCCGTCCGGCGTACTGCACCATGCGTCCGAACTGCTCGGACCAGAAGTACTGCACCGGGTCGTACGGCGGGGCGTCCGTGCCGAGCAGGGTGGCCGCGGCCGCCCCGCCGGACTGCAGCGCGTGGTCCCAGTGCTGGACGGTGAGCCGCACGCCGGAGCGCGCCGAGGGGTAGCCGACGCAGTCGCCGGCCGCGAGGACGCCGGGCACCGTGGTGCGCAGCCGCTCGTCCACCAGGACGGCGCCGGCCGCGTCCAGGGCGACCCCGGTGCCGGCCAGCCAGCCGGTCGCCGGGCGGGCCCCGATGCCGACCACGACCTCGTCGGCGGGCAGGTGCGAGCCGTCCGCGAGCAGCACCGCGCCCGCCTCGACGGCGGCGACGCCGGTGCCGCAGCGCAGGTCGACCCCGGCGGCGGCGTACCAGGCGGCCATCGCCCGGCCGACCTCGGTGGGCAGCGCGCCGGGCACGGGCGCCGGACCGGCCTCCACGACGGTCACCTCGCAGCCGGCCGCCCGGGCGGCGGTGGCCACCTCGGCGCCGATCCAGCCCGCGCCGACCAGGACCAGCCGCAGGCCGGGGCGGAGCAGGGCGCGCAGGGCGAGCGCGTCGTCCAGGGTGTGCAGCAGGTGGGCGCGCTCGGCGCCGGGCAGGGCCCGCGGTTCGGCGCCGGTGGCGATCACCAGGGCGTCGTAGGGCTCGTCCCCGGCGTCGGTGTGCAGGGTGCCCGCGCCGCCCGGGCCGCCGGGGGTGAGGCCGGTGGCGCGGCGGCCGGTGAGCAGTTCGACTCCGAGCCCCCCGAGGTCGAGGTCGAGGGCGGTGCTGTCGGTCCTGCCGAGCAGCACGTCCTTGGAGAGCGGCGGCCGGTCGTACGGCGGGTACGGCTCCGCGCCGACCAGCGTGATCCGCCCCTGCCAGCCGTCGCGCCGCAGCACCGCGGCGCACTGCGCCCCGGCCAGCCCGGCCCCGACCACGACCACCCGATCCGTTCGTCCCGTCCCGCTCAGCTCAGCCACGCCCGTCACTGTACTGAGCCCGGGTCCCGGGTCCCGGGTCCGAGCTCCCCGGTCCGGGGTCGTAGGCCCGGGGTCGCAGGTCCGGGGTCGCAGGTCCGGGGTCGCAGGTCCGGGGACCCGGGGACCGGCGGGAGTGGGCCACGGGCACCTTCAGGGGCCGCGGCACCCGGAGTTAAGGTGGGGGCACCATCACGGGAGCCCGGCGTACCGGGCTGAGAGGCGGGCTGTCACGGCCTGCGACCGTCCGAACCTGATCCGGGTCATACCGGCGAAGGGAGAGAGCGACCTTGACACGCTTGGCACCGGGCGACCACGCCGATGTGCTGGTCGTCGGCGGTGGGATCATCGGACTCGTCGTCGCCTGGCGGACGGCCCAGCGGGGACTGCGGGTCACCCTGGCCGACCCGGACCCCGGCGGCGGCGCGGCCCGGGTGGCGGCGGGCATGCTCGCCCCGGTCACCGAACTCCAGTACGGCGAGGAGCCCCTGCTCCGCCTCGGGATGGCCTCCAACGAGCGGTACGCGGCCTTCGCCGCCGAGCTCACCGGCGCGAGCGGCGGCCAGGACACCGGCTACCGGCAGTGCGGCACCCTCGCCGTCGCCCTCGACTCCGACGACCGCGAGGAACTGCGCGAACTCCACGCCTTCCACCGCCGGCTCGGCCTCGACTCCCAGTGGCTGACCGGCCGCGAGGCCCGCCGGCTGGAGCCGATGCTCGCCCCGGGCGTGCGCGGCGGCCTGCACGTCACCGACGACCACCAGGTGGACGGCCGCCGGCTGGCCACCGCCCTGGTCCGCGCCTGCGAGCGGGCCGGCGTGGTGCTGCTGCGCACCGCGGCCGCCGCCCTGCTGACCGGGGACGACCGCGCGACCGGCGCCCGGCTCGCCGACGGCACCGGGGTCACCGCCGACCGGGTCGTGCTGGCGGCCGGCTCGCGCAGCCACCTGCTGCCCGGCCTGCCCCCGGGCGTGCTGCCCGCGATCCGCCCGGTCAAGGGCCAGGTCCTGCGGCTGCGGGTGCCCGAGGCGTACCGGCCGTTCCTCTCCCGCAACGTGCGCGCCGTCGTGCGCGGCGCCCACCTCTACCTGGTGCCGCGCGAGAACGGCGAGGTGGTGATCGGCGCGACCACCGAGGAGCAGGGCCACGACACCACGGTCACCGCCGGCGGCGTCTACGAGCTGCTGCGCGACGCGCACGAGCTGGTCCCCGGCATCACCGAGCTGCCGCTGGTGGAGACCGGCGCCGGCCTGCGCCCCGGTTCGCCGGACAACGCGCCGCTGCTCGGCCCGACCGCGCTGCCCGGTCTGGTCGCCGCCACCGGCCACTACCGCAACGGCGTCCTGCTGACGCCCGTCACCGGCGACCTGCTGGCCGAGTACCTGGTCACCGGCACCCTGCCGGAACTCGCCCGCCCGTTCTCCCCCACCCGATTCACGAAGGTCCCGGCATGAGCCCCCGCACCAGCGACATCCCCCTGAGCGTCAACGGCGAGCCCCGCGAGGTGCCCGCCTCGACCACCCTCGCCGAGGTGGTCGCCACCCTCAGCCAGGCGCACTCCGGCGTCGCCGCCGCCCTGAACGAGGCCGTGGTGCCCCGCACCGAGTGGCCGCGCACCCCGCTGGCCGCGGGCGACCGGATCGAGATCCTCACCGCCGTCCAGGGGGGCTGACCGATGACCGGCACCCACCCCGACGACAAGGACGTCCTCACCATCGCCGGGACGGCCTTCTCCTCCCGGCTGATCATGGGCACCGGCGGCGCCCCCAGCCTGGAGGTCCTGGAGCAGGCGCTCCGGGTCTCCGGCACCGAGCTGACCACCGTGGCGATGCGCCGGGTCAACGCCGCCACCCAGGGTTCGGTGCTCGACGTCCTGACCCGCAACGGCATCCGGGTACTGCCCAACACGGCCGGCTGCTTCACCGCCGGGGAGGCCGTGCTCACCGCCCGGCTGGCCCGCGAGGCGCTCGGCACCGACTGGGTGAAGCTGGAGGTGATCGCCGACGAGCGGACCCTCCTGCCGGACCCGATCGAGCTGCTGGACGCCGCCGAGACCCTGGTCGACGACGGCTTCACGGTGCTGCCCTACACCAACGACGACCCGGTGCTGGCCCGCAAGCTGGAGGACGTCGGCTGCGCGGCGATCATGCCGCTGGGCTCGCCGATCGGCTCCGGGCTGGGCATCCGCAACCCGCACAACTTCCAGCTGATCGTGGAGGGCGCCGGAGTCCCGGTGGTCCTGGACGCCGGCGCCGGCACCGCCTCGGACGTCGCGCTGGCGATGGAGCTGGGCTGCGCCGCGGTGATGCTGGCCTCCGCGGTCACCCGGGCCCAGGACCCGGTACTGATGGCCGAGGCCATGCGGCACGCGGCCGAGGCCGGCCGGCTGGCCCACCGGGCGGGCCGGATCCCGCGCCGCTTCCACGCCGAGGCCTCGTCCGCGATGGCCGGCCGCGCCGAGCTCGACACCCGGGAGCACCCCGCCTTCTGAGCCCGGCCGGATCGCCGGCCCGGTGTCACGAACCGGGAACGGAGCGGCCCCGGGAGCGGTGCCTCCCGGGGCCGTGCCGTACCCCCGCACTAGACTCGCCGGGTGGACATGGCACTGCGCGACCCCCTGATCGGTACCCTGCTCGACGGCCGGTACCGGGTCGAGCGGCGGATCGCCGCGGGCGGCATGTCCACCGTCTACCGGGGCACCGACACCCGGCTCGACCGGATCGTCGCCCTCAAGGTGATGCACCCCTCGCTGGCCGGCGACACCGTGTTCACCACCCGCTTCATCCGCGAGGCCAAGGCGGTCGCCCGGCTCGCCCACCCCAACGTCGTCAACGTCTTCGACCAGGGCGCCGACGGCGCGCACGTCTTCCTCGCCATGGAGTACGTGCCCGGCGGCACCCTGCGCGACCTGCTGCGCGACCGCGGCGCGCTCTCCATCCGGGCCGCCCTGGACATCCTGGAGCCGGTGCTCGCCGCCCTCGGCTCCGCCCACCGGGCCGGCCTGGTGCACCGCGACGTCAAGCCCGAGAACGTGCTGATCACCGACGACGGCCTGGTCAAGGTCGCCGACTTCGGCCTGGTCCGGGTGCTGAACGCGGCCGACGGCGCCGTGACGGCCGCCACCGGCGACACCGTGCTCGGCACCGTCTCCTACCTGGCGCCCGAGCAGATCCACCCGGGCGCCGAGACCGACCAGCGGGTGGACGTCTACGCCGCCGGCATCCTGCTGTACGAGATGCTCACCGGCTCCCGCCCGCACACCGGCGAGAACCCCGTCCAGGTGATGTACCGCCACCTGCACGAGGACGTCCCGCCGCCGTCCGCGGCCGTCCCCGGCGTGGCGCCCGCGCTGGACGCCATAGTGGCGGGCGCCTGCGCCCGGGACCGCGCGGGCCGCCCGCACGACGCCGTCGAACTGCTCGCCGCACTGCAGCGGGTCCGCCGCGGTCTCACCCCGGCCCAGCTGGACGCCGAGCCGCCCGCCGCCACCCGGCCCGGCCCCGGCCACCCGGCCGGCGAGGCCACCTCGGTGCTCACCCCGGTCCTCCGCTCCGGCCCGCCGGTCGAGCGCACCAGCGTGCTGGACGTGCCGCCGGACGTCATGGAGCAGCTGCTCACCGAGCGCCGCCCGTACGACGAACCGCCGCCGGAGCGCTCCCCGCGTGCCCGCCGTGCCCGCTCCGCCGCCCGCCGGCTGCCACGCAAGCCGCTGATCTGGACGGCCGTGCTCACCGCCGTGGTCCTGCTGGTCGGCGGCGCGACGTACGCGATCTCCGGCGCGGTGTACGGCACGGTCCCGGGCGTGCTCGGCAAGGACCGGGCCGAGGCCCAGCGGATCCTGGACGCCGCCGGCATGCACGGACGGGTCTCCGAGGTGTACAGCGAGGCCGTTCCGGCCGGCCAGGTGATCGCGGCCGATCCGGGGGTCGGCACCCGCGCCCGCAAGAGCGACACCGTCACGCTCACCGTCTCGCGCGGGCCGAAGCGGATCGCGGTGCCGGACGTCGTCGGCCGCCCGTCCGCACAGGCCGGCACCACGCTGACGGGGGCGCAGCTGGCGGCCGGCACGGTGACCGAGGCGCACAGCGACACCGTCCCGGAGGGCTCGGTGATCAGCAGCTCGCCGGCCGCCGGGCAGCAGGTGCCGGAGAACACGCCGGTCGCGCTGGTGGTCAGCAAGGGGATGGTGGCGGTCCCGGACGTCACCGGGATGTCCAGGGACGCCGCGGAGAAGACGCTCCAGGCGGCCGGCTTCGGGATGCAGAGCAGCGGGGTGAACCTGTTCGGCACCGGCAAGGTGACCGGCCAGTCCCCGGCGGCCGGCGAGCGGCGCCCGCAGCGCACGGTGGTGACCGTCACCTTCCCGTTCCTGTAGCGGGGCCGGGCGGGGGCCGGGCGGGGCGGCGCGATCCGCAGGACACGCCCTACCGAAGCGGGCCGTCGCCCGGTTCCTCCTGGTAGGAGTAGCGCTGCTCCCGCCACGGGTCGGCCCGGTTGTGGTAGCCGCGTTCCTCCCAGAAGCCGCGCCGGTCGGCGCGCATGTACTCGACCGCCCGGACCCACTTGGGCCCCTTCCAGGCGTACAGCCCGGGGACGACCAGCCGGACCGGGAAGCCGTGCTCGGCGGTGAGCGCCTCGCCGTCGTGGTGGGTGGCGAGCAGGGTGCCGGGCGCGGCGAAGTCCTCCAGCCGCAGGTTGGCGCTGTAGCCGTACTCCGCCCAGACCATGACATGGGTGACGCTCCGGTCCGGCGGCACCCGGTCGAGCAGGAGGGCGGTGGACACCCCGGTCCACTCGCCGTCGAGCACCGAGAAGCGGGTCACGCAGTGCAGGTCGGCCCGGACGGTGGTGCGGGGCAGCGCGTTGAAGCCCTCGAAGTCCCAGCTGTGCTTCTCGGCCGAGGCGGTCGCGCCGAACACCTGGAGGTCCCAGGTCAGCGGCTTGAAGCGGGGCACCGGCCCGTAGTGCAGGGCGGGCCAGCCGCGCTGGAGGCGCTGGCCCGGCGGGAGTCCCGGGTCAGACGGCTCTGGCGGTTCTTGTTCGGACTGCCCCATGGATCCATGGTGACAGACGGCGGGCGACGCCCGCCGTGCGCCCCTTCTGCACCCCGCGCGCCCGCTCGTACGGGCCAGTGCCGGGGCGGCGGCGATCCCGTGCGCTGGGCAAATCGGATATTCCGACACATGTCCTAGTGAGTGTGCACTTACTGGAATTTCTTCCCGACACGGTGCCAGGATGCCTGCAGCCGGAGGGTACGGCCGTGATCCCGCACACACAGCAGGAAGGCACCGCCATGAAGGGCGACGCAGAGGTCATCGAGTTCCTCAACGAACAGCTCACCGCCGAGCTGACCGCAATCAACCAGTACTTCCTGCACGCCAAGATGCAGGAGAACTTCGGCTGGACGAAGCTCGCCAAGTACACCCGGCACGAGTCCTTCGACGAGATGAAGCACGCCGAGGTGCTCACCGACCGGATCCTCTTCCTCGACGGACTGCCGAACTACCAGCGGCTCTTCCACGTCCGGATCGGCCAGACGGTCAAGGAGATGTTCGAGGCCGACCGGCAGGTCGAGGTCGAGGCGATCGACCGGCTCAAGCGCGGGATCGTGGTGATGCGGGCCAAGAACGACGTCACCTCGGCCAACATCTTCGAATCGATCCTTGAGGACGAGGAGCACCACATCGACTACCTCGACACCCAGCTCGAACTGCTGGAGAAGCTCGGCGAGGCCCTCTACCTCGCCCAGCTGATCGAGCAGCCGGAGTCCTGAGGCCGGAGGCGGCCGCTCAGGCCACCCGCAGTGGTACCGGCGCCGGTACGGCCGCGGGACCGGCGTCCGCACCCGGGTCGGCCAGGCCCAGCCGGGCCGCCAGCCGGGCGGTCGGGCAGGGCCGGGCGCCGTGCTCGCCGAGCAGGGCCTGGATCCGCCGGACGCAGGAACCGCAGTCCGTCCCGGCCTTGCAGCCACTGGCTATCTGGCGCGGCGTGTTGGCGCCGTCGTCGATCGCCCGCTTCACCTGGTCCTCGGTGACCGCATGGCACATGCACACGTACATCGCGGTCTCTCCCGGGGTGAAGCGGTGAAGCGGAGTGGATCTTGACTAAGGCAAGCCTTAGTTCACTAAGCCTCACCTTACCCGGCGAACCGGGTACGCAAAAGCCTCTCCGGCCGGGGAAACCCCCAGGCCGGAGAGGCTTGGCTCACATGCGGAGCGCTCACGGGCGGCGCCGGGCACCGCCCGTCGTCGCTCAGTTGCCGCCGCGGTACATCTCGGCGACCAGGAACGCCAGGTCCAGCGACTGGCTGCGGTTGAGCCGCGGGTCGCAGGCCGTCTCGTAACGCTGGTGCAGGTCGTCGACCAGCACCTCGTCGCCGCCGCCGACGCACTCGGTGACGTCGTCGCCGGTCAGCTCCACGTGGATGCCGCCCGGGTGGGTGCCGAGCGCGCGGTGCACCTCGAAGAAGCCCTTGACCTCGTCGAGCACGTCGTCGAAGCGGCGGGTCTTGTGACCGCTGGACGCCTCGAAGGTGTTGCCGTGCATCGGGTCGCAGATCCAGACCGGCTGCGCGCCGGAGGCGGTGACCTTCTCCACCAGGGTGGGCAGGTGGTCGCGGACCTTGCCCGCGCCCATCCGGGTGATGAAGGTGAGCCGGCCGGGCTCCCGCTCCGGGTCCAGCTTCTCGATCAGGGTCAGCGCCTCGTCGACCGTGGTGGTCGGGCCGAGCTTCACACCGATCGGGTTGCGGACCTTCGAGGCGAACTCGATGTGCGCGTGGTCCAGCTGACGGGTGCGCTCGCCGATCCACACCATGTGGCCGGAGACGTCGTACAGCTCACCGGTGCGCGAGTCCACGCGGGTCAGCGCGGTCTCGTAGTCGAGGATCAGCGCCTCGTGCGAGGAGAAGAACTCGACCGTCCGGAACTCCTCCGGCGCCACGCCGCAGGCGTTCATGAACGCCAGCGCGTTGTCGATCTCCCGGGCCAGCTGCTCGTAGCGCTGGCCGGCCGGCGAGTTGCGCACGAAGTCCTGGTTCCAGGCGTGCACCTGGCGCAGGTCCGCGTAACCACCGGTGGTGAAGGCGCGCACCAGGTTGAGCGTCGCGGCGGACGCGTTGTACATCCGCTTCAGGCGCTCCGGGTCCGGGATCCGGGACTCGGGGGTGAAGTCGAAGCCGTTCACCGAGTCGCCGCGGTAGACCGGCAGGGTCACGCCGTCACGGGTCTCGGTCGACTTGGAGCGCGGCTTGGAGTACTGGCCGGCGATGCGGCCGACCTTGACCACCGGCACGGAGGCCGCGTAGGTCAGCACGGCCGCCATCTGCAGCAGGGTCTTGAGCTTGTTGCGGATGTGCTCCGCCGAGACGCCGTCGAAGGCCTCGGCGCAGTCGCCGCCCTGCAGCAGGAACGCCTCACCACGGGCCACGGAAGCGAGCCGGGCGCGCAGCTGGTCGCACTCGCCGGCGAAGACGAGGGGCGGATACGAGGCGAGCTCGGCAAGGGTCTTGCGCAGAGCCTCTTGGTCCGGCCATTCAGGCTGCTGCGCCGCGGGCAGGGACTGCCAGGTGTGGAGATTCGTCACGGTCACGCGCTCAAGGCTACGGGGTGCGGCAACCGATTTGTGACCACCGCCCGAGGGATGAGACACCCGGCGGACAATCCCGTGACGCGCCTCACGCCGCCCGGGGATCCGCTAGGCTCGGGCCCGTGAACACGCCGCACACCTTCTCCTGGTGGTGGGCCGACCCCCTGGGTGGCCCACAGCCCGCGCGTTCCTAGACGCAGACGACACGGCCGCCCCTCGGGGCGGCCGTCGGCGTTCTCCAGCAGGCCGGCAGCCCTCCCGGGAGCGGAAACCCAATCCGCCGCAGTAGCCCCCGGAAGGAACGCCGCCACCGTGACCAGTGCCGCCGACCTGCTCGCCCGTCTCACCGCCGCCGACGCACCGGCCTTCGCCCTGCTGCACCGCCGCACCCCGCGCACCGCGCCCGACACCGTCGAGGTGCTGCTCGGCACCGTCGACGTGCACGACCGGCTCGCCGACCTGCCGGTCCGCCACGGCGTCCCCGCCGACGGCCCGGTCCACGACCTGCTCGCGCTCGTCCCCTACCGGCAGATCCGCGAGCGCGGCTTCGAGGCGCACGACGACGGCACCCCGCTGCAGGCCCTCGCGGTCACCGAGCAGTACGCCCTGCCGCTCGCCGAGGTCACCGCGGCGCTCCCCCGGCTGCCCGTCACCCTCCGCGGCGGCGGCTTCGACATCGACGACGCCGGGTACGCCGCGATCGTGCGCCGGGTGATCGAGGAGGAGATCGGCCGCGGCGAGGGCGCCAACTTCGTCATCCGCCGCGACTTCACCGCGACCCTGGAGGACTTCTCCCCCGCGCTCGCGCTCACCCTGTTCCGACGGCTGCTGGAGCAGGAACGCGGTGCCTACTGGACCTACCTGGTGCACACCGGGGACCGCGTCCTGGTCGGCGCCTCCCCCGAGGTGCACGTCCGGCAGAGCGGCGGGACCGTCGTGATGAACCCGATCTCCGGCACCTACCGCTACCCGGCCGCCGGGCCGGACCCCGACTCGCTGCTCGCCTTCCTCCACGACCCCAAGGAGCTGGAGGAGCTGACCATGGTGGTCGACGAGGAGCTCAAGATGATGTGCACCGTCGGCGACCTCGGCGGCCAGGTGCTCGGCCCCCGGCTGAAGGAGATGTCCCACCTCGCCCACACCGAGTACGAACTGCGCGGCCGCACCTCGCTGGACGTCCGCGAGGTGCTCAGGGAGACGATGTTCGCCGCCACCGTGACGGGCAGCCCGGTGCAGAACGCCACCCGGGTGATCCGGCGCCACGAGCGCGGCGGCCGCGGCTACTACTCCGGCGCGCTCGCCCTGATCGGCCGCTCGGCCGGCGGCGGCCAGCTGCTCGACTCGCCGATCTGCATCCGCACCGCCGACATCGACCCGGCCACCGGCCGGCTCGCCGTCCGGGTCGGCGCCACCCTCGTCCGCCACTCCGACCCGGCCTCCGAGGTCGCCGAGACGCACGCCAAGGCCGCCGGGGTGCTCACCGCGATCGGTGCCCGCCCGGCCGGCGACCGGCTCTCCCGACCGGGCCGGCCGCGGCTCGCCGACGACCACCGCGTCCAGACCGCCCTGGACTCCCGGCGGGCCGGCCTCGCCCCGTTCTGGCTGCGGATGCAGCAGCCGGCCACGGTCACCGAGGAGCTGGAGACCCTGGTGGTCGACGGCGAGGACACCTTCACCGCGATGCTCGCCCACCTGCTGACCTCGCTCGGCCACCGGGTCACCGTGGTCCGCTACGACGAGCCGGGCCTGCGCGAGCGGGCCGCCGCCCACCCCGGCCCGCTGGTGCTCGGCCCCGGCCCGGGCGACCCGGCCGCCGGGGACGACCCCAAGATGGCCGTGCTGCGCCCGCTCGTCACCGACGCGCTGGCCGCCGTCCGGGACGGCCGGCGCACCGCCCCGCTGCTCGCCGTCTGCCTCAGCCACCAACTGCTCGCCGCCGCGCTCGGCCTGCCGCTGGCCCGCAAGGCGGTTCCCCACCAGGGCGCGCAGGAGAGCCTCGACCTCTTCGGGACCAGGCGCACCGTCGGCTTCTACAACACCTTCACCGCCCGCTGCACGGACGCCGACGCCGCCCGGCTGGCCGGCGAGGGCGTCGAGGTCGCCCGCGACCCGCTGACCGGGGACGTGCACGCGCTGCGCGGGCCGGGCTTCGCCGGGCTGCAGTTCCACCCGGAGTCGGTGCTCACCCGGGAGGGCGTGGAGATCGTCGCCGGGCTGCTGCGCGGGGCGGTGGCCGCCGACCGCTGAGCGGGGGGCGCGGGGAGCACGGGCGGTCCCGGCTCCCCGCGCCCGCGCTCACATCTCGTCGTCCAGCCCCTGCTCGATCGCGTAGCGGACCAGCTCCACCCGGTTGTGCAGCTGGAGCTTGCCCAGGGTGTTCTGCACGTGGTTCTGCACGGTGCGGTGGGAGAGCACCAGCCGGTCGGCGATCTGCTTGTACGACAGGCCCTTGGCGACCATCCGCAGCACCTCGGTCTCCCGGGCGGTCAGCTGCGGGACGACCGGGGAGGCCGGGGCGGGCGGCTCGGCCGCCAGCCGGCGGAACTCGCCGAGCACCAGGCCGGCCAGGCCCGGGGTGAACACCGCGTCGCCGACGGCGGTGCGGCGCACGGCCTCCAGCAGCTCCTCCCGGCCCGCCGACTTGACCAGGTAGCCGGTCGCCCCGGACTTCACCGCCTCCAGCACGTCCGCGTGCTCGCCGCTCGCGGACAGCACCAGGACGCGCACCGACGGGTCGTGGGCGACCACCTGCCGGCACACCTCGGCGCCGGACAGGGCGGGCAGGTTGAGGTCCAGCACCACGACCTGCGGGGAGCAGGCGCGGGCCCGCCGGACGGCCTCCTCGCCGTCCCCGGCGGTGGCCACCACGTCCAGCCCGGCCTCGGCGAGGTCGCGGGAGACGGCGTCGCGCCACATCGGGTGGTCGTCCACCACCATCACGCGCACCGGCCGGTCGGTCGGCTGCTGCTCGGTCGGCCGGTCGGTGGTCATGCTCGGGGGCCTTTCGCAGGAGGTGCCGTGCCGGAAGGCGTCGCGACGGGAGAGGTCGCGACGGGAGAGGCCGGGCCGGGAGAGGCCGGGCCGGAAGGTGTCACCGGGGGCCCACCGCGGTGGCGCGCGGAACCCTCAGCTCCACCTCGACGCCCTCGCCGGGCGCCGAGTACAGCTCGGCGGTGCCACCGAGGTCCCGCAGCCGGCCGCGGATCGACTGGGAGACGCCCAGCCGGCCGGCCCGCTCCGCCTCGCCCAGCCGGTCCGGCGCGAAGCCCGGTCCGTCGTCCCGGACCGTCACGGTGACCGCCTCCGGCTCGTCCTCGACCAGGATCCAGGCGCGGGCCCCGGGCCCGGCGTGCCGGCGGACGTTGTCCACCGCGGCGCCGACCGCGGCGGCCAGCTCGCCGGCGGCCGGGGCGGGCAGCGGCACCGGGGTGCCGGGGGCCGACACGGTGACCCGCTCGTCCGCGTACGGGGCGAGCAGGGTGCGCAGGTCCTGCGGACGGTCCGGGTCCTCCGGGGTATCCGCCCCGCGCTGGGCGGGCAGCGGGCCGCCGCTCATCAGCGCGCGCAGTGCCCGCTCCTGTTCACCGGCCAGCCGGCCGAGTTCGGCGAGGTCCGCGTCGCCCGGCCCGCCCGCGGCCCCGCCGGACGGAGCGCCCGGCGGACCGCCGGAGGCCGACTCGCCGCCCCGCCGCTGGACCAGGGCGAGCACCTGCAGCACACCGTCGTGGATGTCCCGGGAGAGCCGCTCGCGCTCCCGGGTCGCCGCCTCGACCTGGAGCGCCCGGGTGAGCGTCGCCTCACTGGCGCGGGCCAGCTCGATGACGTAGCCGATCGCGCAGCCGGCCACCATGAGCAGCACGATGTTGTGGACGTTGTCGCCGGTCGGACCGCCGTGGCCGAGGATGTTCGCCACCCCGATCACCGAGCCGGCCGCCGCCGCCCAGCGCCAGCCGCCACGCCCGGCGAAACCGAGCACGGTGCCCGCCGCCCAGATGGTGGGCAGGGTCGGCGCGCCGCGGCTGATCCTGGACGGGTCGTCGACCATGCCGCTCATCACGATGCCGGTCACGGCGAGCACGAGGTCGGTGGCCAGCACGTACCAGGTGCAGCGGTGCGGGTTGGAGAACGCCCGGGTGGAGGCGAGCGTCCAGAGGGTCAGCGCGCCCAGGTAGATCCAGCCGGCGACCGGGTGCAGGAACTGCAGGTAGGAGTCGAAGAACCGGAGCACCGCGTAGCAGAGCGCCAGCACCCGGAAGAGCGAGATCGCCCGCCAGAGCGGCAGTTCGACGGACATCCCGCCCGCCGCCACCGCCGCGCCGACCGTGCCCGGCCCCGCCCCGGTTCTGCCACCGTCCGTCATGCCCGCCGTCCTTCCCCCGACGCCGGCCGGGCCCGTCTCAGGCCGAGCCGCCGTCCTTCGGCTGCTGCTCCCGGCCGGGCTGCCCGGACCCGGCCCCGTCCGCCCCGGCCTCCGCCTCCGCCTTCTCGGCTTCCGCCTTCTCGGCCTTGGCGGCGGCCTGCTCGGCCTTCTGCACGGCCTTGCGCTCGGCGTCGGCCTTCTTCTTGTCGTCGGCGATCTGCCGCTTGGCGGCGGTCGCGTAGATGTCCACGTACTCCTGGCCGGAGAGCCGCATGATCTCGTACATCACCTCGTCCGTCACCGAACGGAGGATGAAGCGGTCGTTCTCCATGCCGTGGTAGCGGGAGAAGTCCAGCGGGCGGCCGATCCGGATGCCCGGACGGATGCCGAAGCTGGGGATCACCTGGCCGGGCGGCTGCACCTTCTCGGTGTCGATCATCGCGACCGGGATCACCGGCGCGCCGGTCGCCAGCGCGACGCGGGCCAGACCGCCGACCTTGCCCCGGTAGAGCTTGCCGTCGGGCGAGCGGGTGCCCTCCGGGTAGACGCCGAACAGCTCGCCCCGGTCCAGCACGGCGATCGCCGAGCGGATCGCCGCCTCGCCGGCGCCGCGCACGCCCGAGCGGTCCACCGGGAGCTGGCCGACGCCCTTGAAGAAGGCGGCGGTCAGCCGGCCCTTGATGCCGGGCGTGGTGAAGTACTCGGCCTTGGCGATGAACGTCACCCGGCGCTTGATCAGCGCGGGGAAGAAGAAGGAGTCCGAGAAGGAGAGGTGATTGCTCGCGATGATCGCGGCACCCTCGGTGGGGATGTTCTCCTCACCCTCGATCCACGGCCGGAAGAAGATCCGAAGCAGTGGCGCGACGATCATCTTCATCAGTCGGTAGAACAACCCGGGCCTCCTGTATTGCGGACCGGTCGATCCTAATGCCCTTCGGCGTGCGCCCGTGCCCCGCCCCGCCCCGGCGGGGTGTCTCCCGCCGGGGCTGACGGGCCGTCGGGCCGGGTTCCCGGCGGGGGTGTACGGAGCGGGCGGGCACGTGGGACGATGCGAATTCCGCAGCCTTCCGCACCGGCCCGCCCCCGCACGCCCCAGTCACCCCCGCACGCACGCACCTCCCGGCACGCACCAGCACGCACGTCCGTCCCCGTACGTACCAGCGCCACCCTCCAGCGTCCTCGCCCGCGAAGGAGCCCGCCATGCCGCTGCTGCCCGGCGCCGAACCGTACCGCCACCGGGGCGGGCCGGTGGGCGTCCTGCTCTGCCACGGGTTCACCGGCTCGCCGCAGTCGCTGCGGCCGTGGGCGGAGGACCTCGCCGCCGCGGGGTACACCGTCTCCCTGCCGCTGCTGCCCGGTCACGGCACCCGGTGGCAGGACATGCAGCCGACCCGCTGGGAGGACTGGTACGCGGAGGTCGAGCGGGAGCTGCTGTCGCTGGCGGCGGAGTGCGAGCGGGTCTTCGTCTTCGGGCTCTCGATGGGCGGCGGCCTGGCGCTGCGGCTGGCCGCGGTGCACGGGCCGGCGGTCTCCGGGCTGGTGCTGGTCAACCCGTCGGTGAGGTCGGACAGCCCCGCGAGTGTCATTCTGCCGGTGCTGCGGCACCTCGTCCCGAGCCTGCCCGGGGTCGCCAACGACATCGCCCGGTCCGGGTCGGTCAAGCTCGGCTACGACCGGACGCCGCTGCACGCCGCGTGGTCGCTGGCCCGGCTGTGGAAGGAGGTCCAGGCGCGGCTGCCGCAGGTGACCCAGCCGGTGCTGCTCTTCCACAGTCCGCAGGACCACGTGGTCTCCGCGGCCAACTCCGAGCTGGTGCTGGCCCGGATATCCTCGACCGACGTGACCGAGCGGCTGTGCCAGCGCAGCTACCACGTCGCGACGCTGGACCACGACGCGGCGGAAATATTCGCGACCGCCCAGGACTTCCTCCGACGGCTGGCTCCCGCGCACGCGGCGGGTGCCGGCCCGGTGAAATCCGACCACCACCAAGGCTGAAGGGCCGGAAGTGCACGAGATCAGCAGGGCGGGCGGCGAGGACGAGACGCCCCGCGAGGACGGTGCGGCCACCGGCGGCGCGCGGCCCGGTGCCGGGCGGGCGGACGGCGAGCAGACGGGCCGCGGACCGGCCGGGGGCGCGACCCCGGTGGGCGGCGAGGCGGCGGCCGGCGTTCCCGGGGCCGCTTCCGGTGGGAGCGGCCCCGGCGGCGCGTCCGGCACGGGTGGCGCGTCCGGCACGGGGGCGGGGTCCGGTTCGGGGGCGGCGGGTCCGGGCACTCCGGCTGCGGGGACCGGGGCTCAGGGTGCCGGTGCCGCCGGCGCGGGGTCCGGTGACGCTCCGGCGGCGGGCGAGGGCGGGACGGCCGGGCCGTCCAGGACCCGGCGCGCGCCCGAGCGCAGCCAGGCCGAGCAGGACGAGATCTTCGCCGCGCTGGTCGCCCAGTTCGACGACCCCGTCGACCTCAACAACCCCAACTGGCCGGAGGTCGAGAACCTCCGGGCCCGCGGTGAGCTCAAGGGGTTCAAGGAGACCAAGGACGACGCCGACCGCCGGTCCGGCGAGCCCGGCGACCTGTCCGAACTGGCGCCCCAGCCCCGCCCCCGGTCGGGGCAGCCGGTGATGCCGGCCGCCGGCGCCGGTCCGCGTGACTTCGAGCTGACCGAGGAGACCGACGAGGGCCACTTCGTGCCGCCGGAGCCGCCCCCGCTGCCGGAGGCCGACGTCACGACCAAGTTCGCCTGGCTGGCCGTGCTCGGCGGGCCCGCGCTGCTGCTCTTCGACGCGGTGGTCTGGCGCGAGGTCTCCGGCTGGCCGGCCTGGGTCGGGGTGGCCGCCTTCCTCGGCGGCTTCGCCACCCTGGTGGTCCGGATGAAGGAGCGCGACGACGAGGACGAGCCCGAGGACCCGCACGGCGGCGCCGTCGTCTGACCCCCGCGTTCCTCCCCCCCTGTCGTCTCCCGTCCCCCGGCCCCTCCGGCCGGGGGACGGTCGCGTGTCGGGGCGGTCGGGGCTGTGGGGCGGGCGCGGGGCGGGCGGGGCGGGCGCGGGGCGGGCGGGGCGGGCGCGGGGCGGGGCCTCCGGTGCGCCGGTCACTCCCCGGGGTGGAGTTCGGCGGCCAGTGGGCGCAGCGGCGCCCGGCCCTGCCGGGCCGTCACGGGGGCCGCCCCGAAGCTGTGGCCGACGCTCCGGGGCGGGGCGCTCCTCATCGCCGAGGGGCCCGACCGGGGCGGCGGGTGCACGGTGCACCCGTGGGACGCCGCCGCCGCGAGGCCCTCGGCACGAGGACCACCGGATCCGGTGGTCGGCGTGACGACGAGGAGGCTCGCAGTGGATCGTTCGCCCACATCCTGTTCCGGGTCGGGCCCCGGCTCCGGGTCCGGCCGTGGGTCCGGGTCAGGCCGTGGGTCCGGGTCAGGCCCCGACTCCGGGTCAGGCCCCGGGAAGACGTCGGGGCCCGTACCCGCGTCCGGCGGACGGCCGGGGTTCGGCCGGGTCGGCGCGGCCGCGGCCGCCGGCCTGCTGCTCGCGCTGGCGCTCCCCGGGACGGCACTCGCCGCGCCCGGTGATCTTGACCCGGCGTTCGGCACCGGCGGGAGGGTGACCACCGACTTCGGCGGCGGCTCCGACGAGGCCCGCGGCGTCGTCGTCCAGCCCGACGGCAGGATCGTCGTGGCCGGGTACGCGGGGGCCACCGACGACTTCGCCCTGGCCAGGTACAACCCGGACGGCACCCTCGACACCGGCTTCGGCAACGGCGGCAAGGTGACCACCGACTTCGCCGGCGGCTCCGACGAGGCCCGCGGCCTCGCCCTCCAGGCCGACGGCAGGATCGTCGCGGTCGGCCGCAGCGAGGTGCCCGAGGGCGGCGTCGGCTGGTTCTCGCTCGCCCGGTACAACCCGGACGGCTCCCTGGACACCGGTTTCGGCACCGGCGGCAGGACCGTCGTCGACTTCGGCACCGGCGGCGCCGACGACGCGTTCGGCGTGACGGTGCAGGGCGACGGCCGGATCGTGGCCGCCGGACTGTCGGGCGGCGACTTCGCCCTCGCCCGCCTCAATGCCGACGGCACCCTCGACACCGGCTTCGACACGGACGGCCGGGTCACCACCGACTTCGACGGCGGCGCCGACGCCGCCCGGGCCGTGGCGGTGCAGGGCGACGGGAGGATCGTCGCCGCCGGGTACACCGGCGGTGCCGGCGGCAACTACGACTTCGCCCTCGCCCGCTACACCCCCTCCGGCGGCCTCGACACCGGCTTCAGCAGCGACGGCAAGGTCGCCACGACCTTCGGCGGCGTCGAGTTCGCCCACGCGGTGGCCCTGCAGCCCGACGGGAAGATCGTCGCCGCCGGGTACACCGGCAACGACTTCGCGCTGGCCCGCTACAACAGCGCCGGCAACCTCGACGGCGGCTTCGACACCGACGGCAGGGTCACCACCGACTTCGGCGGCGGCGAGGTCGCGTACGGCGTCGTGGTGCAGTCCGGCGGCACGATCGTCGCCGTCGGCTCGACCGGGACGGGCGGCGCGAGCGACTTCGCCCTCGCCCGCTACACCCCGGCCGGCGCGCTCGACACGTCCTTCAGCGGCGACGGCAGGACCACCACCGACTTCGGCGGCGGCTTCGACCAGGCGCTCGGCGCGGCCGTCCAGCCGGACGGCCGGATCGTCGCGGCCGGCTTCGGCAACGGTGACGCGGCCCTCGCCCGCTACGACGGCGCGGCCGGCACACCGGCCCCGGTGGACCTCTCCGTCACCAAGACCGGGCCCGCCGGTGTCACCGCGGGCGCCCAGGCCTCCTACACCGTGACGGTCACCAACAACAGCACGACGGCGGCCACCGGGGTCACCCTGACGGACTCGGTCACCGGCCCGGGCACCGTGCTCTCGGCCACGCCGGGGCAGGGCGGCTGCACCACCACCGCCACCCGCGCCGACTGCGCGCTCGGCACCCTGGCCGCGGGCGCCTCCACCACCGTGACGATCACGGTCGGCACCACCGGCACCGGTACCCTCACCGACACCGCCACCGTCGCCGCCTCCCAGAGCGACCCCGTCCCGGCCAACAACACCGCGGGCGCGAGCACCGTGGTGAACGCCCCGGCGGGCGTCGACCTGTCGGTCACCAGGAGCGGCCCGACCACGGCCGCCGTCGGCGACACCCCGTCGTACACCCTGACGGTCACCAACCGCAGCGGCAGCCAGAGCGCCACCGGCGTCACCCTGACCGACAGCCTCGCCGGCCCGGGCGCCCTGCTCACGGCCACCGCCGGGCAGGGCGGCTGCACCACCACCGCCACCGGCGCCACCTGCACGCTCGGCACCCTCCCCGCCGGCGCCGCCACCACCGTGACGGTGACCGTCGAACCCCGGGCCACCGGTACCCTCACCGACACCGCCGACGTCCGCGCCACCCAGAGCGATCCCGTCCCGGCCAACAACACCGTGACGACCGGCACCGGCGTCAACAACGCCCACGGCTGCACGATCATCGGGACCGCCGCCACCGAGACCATCCTCGGCACCGGCGGCAACGACGTCATCTGCTCGCTCGGCGGCAACGACACCGTCTACGCCAACGGCGGCGCCGACACCGTCTACGCCGGATCCGGGGACGACATGGTCGACGGCGGCTCCGGCAACGACACCCTGTTCGGCGGCCCCGGCAACGACCGCCTGACCGGTGGCCCCGGCAACGACACGCTCAACGGCGGGCCCGGCAACGACACCCTGGACGGGGGCTCGGGCACCGACAGCTGCGTCGCCACCACCGGGGACACGGTGATCAGCTGCCCGTAGCGGCGGCCCGGAACCACGCGCGGCGCGGCACCTGTCGGGTGCCGCGCCGCACGTGTGTCGGCGCGGCCCGGAGTGGGCCGGGGCGGCTGCGGCGGCGGGGCGGGGCCTCGGCGGCGTGGGCCCGGCGCGGGGCCTCAGCGCGTGGGCAGCTGCAGCACGGCCAGCACCGGGAGGTGGTCGGTGGCGGCCCGCAGGTCGGCGTCGGTGACACCGGGCAGCCCGTGCGGCACTCCGCAGGCGAGCACCTGGACACCGGGTGTGGCGAAGACGGCGTCGAGCCGCTGGTAGGGGTTGTCGGGGACGGAGGTCATCTCGCCGCCCCAGGGCGCCACCACGTGCCCGTCCTGGAGGGACCCGGCCAGCCCCCGCCAGCCCGGGCCGTCCGGGTGTTCGTTGAAGTCCCCCGCGATGACGCCGAGTTCGGCGTACCTCAGCTGCCCGCGGAGCAGCTCGAACTGCCGCAGCCGCTCGTCCGCGTCCAGGCTGAGGTGGCAGCTGGTGACGGTGAACGGCGCCGCGCCGGCCACCTCCACCAGGGCGGTCGCGAAGCCGCGCGCGTGCAGTCCGCGGGTCTTCGGCAGCAGCCGGTCGTGGACGGCCCGCACCCGGACGCCGGGGCGGCCGAGCAGCAGCGGCCCGGCGGCGGCCCGGCCACCGCCGGCGAGGACCACGGTGCCGGTCCGGCGGGCGAGCCACGCGGCCTGCCCCTCGGGTCGCCAGTAGCGCGGCGACTCCTGAACGCAGACGACATCGGGCGCGCAGGCCCGGATCACCCGGACCAGCGCGTGCCGGTCGTCCCGCAGGGAGCGAACGTTGTAACTGAGCAGCCGCAGCCGGCCGGGCGCGGGCGGCGGCAGTTCGGCCGGTGCGGTGGTCATCGGTGCTCCTCCCCCGGGCGCCCGGACGGCGCCGCCACCGCCGACGCTACCGCCGGAAGCCACCCCCGGACCGCTCCCCCAGCCCTCCCCGCACTCGCGCCACCCAAAATATGCAGACCGGTCTACCGATTCCCACGCTGCCCTTTGCCGTCCCCTGCCATCGAAGGCTCCCGCTGCGCAGGAAGTCGGCGGATCCGACTTCCTGCGCGCCACATTCCCGAGAAATATGCAGACCGGTCTACAGATTCCGGCTCAGATCGTGCGGGCCAGGTCGGCCGCGCCGGCGATGCCGGCGGCCGAGCCCGTCGAGGCGAGCACCACCTCGGCACGGGGGCGGTGCACCCCGCCGGTCAGGTAGTGCTCGAAGGCCTTGGCGACCGGGTCGAGCAGCAGGCTGCCGGAGTCGGAGACGCCGCCGCCGAGGACGAAGACGCCCGGGTCGAAGAGCGCCGCGAGGTCGGCCATCCCCCGGCCCAGCCAGTCGGCCAGCTCCGCGTAGCACTCCAGGGCGAGCGGGTCGCCCTCCTCCGCGGCCTGGGTGATGTGGATGCCGCGGATGGTCTCGGCGACGCCGTCGTTGAGCTCCAGCATCCGCTTGCCGCGTACCTGGTCGGCGGCGGCGCGCTCCCGGCCGTAGCGGCGCAGCGCCCGGCCCGAGCCGTACTGCTCCCAGCAGCCCTTTCCGCCACAGCCGCAGGACAGGCCGTCCGGGACCATGTTGAGGTGGCCGATCTCGCCGGCCACGCCGAACCGGCCGCGGTGCAGCCGCCC
The DNA here is from genome assembly GCF_042261735.1 of Kitasatospora sp. NPDC056327. Lineage (NCBI taxonomy): Bacteria > Bacillati > Actinomycetota > Actinomycetes > Kitasatosporales > Streptomycetaceae > Kitasatospora > Kitasatospora sp. NPDC056327. The sequence goes on from NZ_JBHJRC010000014.1 coordinate 30,224, forward strand.
GTCCAGGACGAGGCCGCCGCCGATGCCGGTGCCGACGGTGATCAGCACCATGTCGCTGTGACCGGCGCCCGCGCCGAAGCGGTACTCGGCCCAGGCGGCGCAGTTGGCGTCGTTCTCGACGACGGCGGGCAGGCCGGTGAGCTCCTCGACCCGGCTGCGGAGGGGCTCGTCCTCCCAGTCGATGTTGGGGGCGAAGATCACCGTCGAACGGCTGCGGTCGACGAAGCCGGGGGCGCCGATGCCGGCCGCGGTCACGTCCGGGTACTGCTCCTTGAGCTCGCGCACGGCCTGCGCGATGGCGTCGACCGCCCACTGCGGGTCGGCCGGGGTGGGCACCCTGGTCCGGGCCAGGATCTCGCCGGCCTCGTCGACCACACCTGCCGCGATCTTGGTCCCGCCGACGTCGACGCCGATGGTCAGAGCCATGTGTCCCTCAGCTATTCACTCGTTCCCGCTGGACGGAACGCTACCGCCCAACCATGCCCGCGTACACACCGTCGCATACATTAACCGAAGACATTTCGCAGCCGACTCGGCCCGACCCCTTCAAAAGTCGTACATTTTCACCGGTTGCATCACAGCCTGAAGCCACGACGTGACCCGGAGGACATCAGGGGTTCACTGCTTGTCGGACGGTGTCTCAGGCGTGTCGTCGAGGTCGACCCGCTCGGTGCGGGCCGGTCCGCCCGCCGTCCAGCGGCGCTCGTGACCGGCCACCGCGGCCCGGTAGGCGGCGAGCAGTTCGGTTCCGGCGGCGGCCAGACCGGTGCCGGCCGCGGCGAGGTGGCCGTAGACCTCGGGCTGCTTCTCGCGCAGACGGTCGGCCAGCCCGGCCAGCGAGATCAGGGTCTCGGCGCTCGCCTCCTGGGCCTTCCCTCCGACGACACCGGCGAACCGGCGAACCTCGTCCACCAGCGGACCCAGCTCCGGCCCGAACGGGTGCGCGGCCCCGTCCTGCTCGGTGGTGGTCCCGGTCCGGTCGGTGGTGGTCATCGCACGCGCCTCCTCAGCAGCGGCGGCCGCACCCGCGGCCACCCGCCCCGACGCTACCGGACCGCCCGGGCGCACCCGCCCGGCCGCACCCGCCCGGCCCGTTCCTGCGCGGCCCGCACCCGCCCGGCCCGTTCCCACCGGGGGAACGGGCGGACGGCGGCTCAGCCCCGAGGCCAGAGCGCCGGATCGGGGGCGAAGCGGACGGCGAGCACACCGTCCTGAAGACCGGCGCCGGCGACCGTGCAACGGCGCAGCGCGGAGGGCAGGGCGAGCACCCGGCGGTGGGCGCCGAGGCCGACCACCAGTTCGTCGCCCCGCCGGACGAGGTCGAGGTCGGCCCGCTCGGAGCCGGGCAGCGGGAGGTGCCAGACCAGCAGGCCGTCCGCGGCCAGCCGGTCCTCGACGGTCCACGGCCCGGCCGGGCGCGGCTCCGGGCCGGCGCCCGCGCCGTAGAGCCGGTCGGCGACCGCCTCCAGGGTGGCCTCGGCCGGTCCGGTGGTGAGCACCGGGACGTCCTCGCAGGCGGCGGCGAGCGCGGTCAGCTCGTCCCGGCGGCGGCGGGCCAGCCCGGCCAGCCAGGGGTCGGGCGAGTCGGCGGCGGCGTCCGGCAGCACGCCGTGCACCACCACGGCGTCCGGGCGGTGGCCGTGCAGGGCCAGTCCGGCCCGGATCCGGCGCAGTTCGTCGAACGGATGGGCGTCGGCCGCGGTGACCAGGCGGACGCTGGTCCCCGGCGCGGTGATCGCGGCGCGCGCCGCGGCGAGTGCGCCGGCCGCCTTGCCGCGCGCCTCGTACAGCCAGTCGGCGGGCATCGGCACCCCGGCGAGTCCGGCCAGCAGCGGGCGCAGCGCCCGGGCGGCCTGGCGCTGCTCGGGCACGAGCCGGGCCAGGTAGCGCTCCAGCTGTTCGGGCAGGGCGAGGGTGGCGATCAGGTCGGCGGGCGGCGGGGCGAGCACGACCAGGACGTCGGCGTCGACGGCGGGCAGCGCCCGGAGCAGGGCGAGCCGGGCGGTGCCGGGCAGGGCGGTGAGCTCCTCCGGGTCCAGCGGCTCGGCGCCGAGCAGGTCGAGGGCGGGCCGCAGCCGGCCGCCGATCTCGCCGAGGGCGTGGCGGAACGCCGCCTGCTCGTCGGTCCGGGCGACGGTCAGGCCCGGCGCGTACGCCGCGGGCGCGGCCTCCAGCCGCGTGCCGAGGACGGCGTCCAGGGTCCGGTGCGGGTCGTCGGCCGCCAGGAGCAGGGTGCGCCGGCCCCGCCGGGCGGCGTGCAGGGCGGTGGCGGCGGCCACCGAGGGTGCCGCCGGGTCGCCGCTGACCAGGATGGTGCGTGTCGCCGTCATGCCGTACCGCCCCCGTTCGCCCGTGCCGCCGCGCTCAGAGCGCCTTGCCGGCGGCGGTGTCCTCGACCCGCTTCTTCAGCCCGGCCAGGGCCCGGTCGATGATGACCTTCTCGGCCTTGCGCTTGATCATGCCGAGCATCGGGATCTTGACGTCGACGGCCAGCTGGTAGGTGACCTCGGTGCGGTCGGCGCCGAGCGGGGCCAGGGTGTAGGAGCCGTCGAGCGAGCGGAGCATCTGACTGCGGACCAGGGTCCAGCCGCACTCGCGGTCGCCGTCCCAGGTGTAGGCGAGGACGTGCTCGTCCCGGATGGCGCCGGCGTCGAGGACCAGCCGGACCTGCGCGGCGCGGCCGTCGGCGGCGGTCTCCAGGACCTCGACCTCCTTGACCTCGCCGGTCCAGGCCGGGTAGGCGGCGAAGTCCGCGATCACGGCCATGACCTTCGCCGGGGTCGCGTCGATGGTGATGCTCGACCTGGTGTGCTCCGCCATGGAATGGCCCTCCGCGTCGTCCCGTGCTGCTGGTTCCGGCCGAGTCGCGCTCGGCCGGGTGCGCCCGGAGCAGGCTATCGCGACCGGCGATCGGGGCCGCCCCCGGTCCGCCCCGGCGGCGGGACGGCGGCGGGACGGCGCGGCCCGGCGACCGGTCGGTGCGGACCGGTCCGGCGGCTACCGGCCGGTCACCTGTGAGCTGCCGTAGGGTGCCATTCGAACGACCCGGTCCCGGCCTGGTCGGACGGGTCAAGGTGTGACACTTCGAACACCGGAGCCGACCCCCCTGGTCGAAGCTGCCTACCGGGCAGTAACGTCCTGCCGTCCCGCAGCGTCGCGAACGAGGAGCAGTCTTGCTCGACTTCAGCCTTCCGGCCCTCTACCAGGTACCGAGCGGCGGCAACCTCTCCGACGTCGTGCACCGGAACGCCGAACTGCACCCCGGCGTCGCGGTGGTCAGCCGCAAGGTGGACGGCCGCTGGCAGGAGTTGACCGCCGCCCAGTTCCTGGTCGAGGTGCGGGCCGCCGCGAAGGGCCTGATCGCCGCCGGCATCGAGCCCGGCGACCGGGTGGGCATCATGTCCCGCACCCGGTACGAGTGGACGCTGCTGGACTTCGCGATCTGGACGGCCGGGGCGATCACCGTGCCGGTCTACGAGACCTCCTCCGCCGAGCAGGTCGAGTGGATCCTCGGCGACTCGGGCGCGGTCGCCGTGTTCACCGAGAACGACACGCACAGCGCGGTGGTCGCCGAGGTCCGGGACCGCCTGCCGGAACTGCGGCACGGCTGGCAGATCGAGGGACCCGCGCTCGCCGCGCTGACCGAGGCCGGCCGCGGGGTCACCGACGCCACCGTCGACGGGCACCGGGCGGCGGCGGACCCCGACTCGGTCGCCACCATCGTCTACACCTCGGGCACCACCGGCCGCCCGAAGGGCTGCCGGCTGACCCACGGCAACTTCCTCGCGGAGTGCGGCAACGTGGTGGAGCGGCTGGCCCCGCTGTTCCGCACCGGCGAGAGCTCGGTGCTGCTCTTCCTGCCGCTGGCCCACGTGCTCGCCCGGATCGCCCAGATCGCCCCGGCGATGGCCCCGATCAAGCTCGGCCACGTCTCCGACGTCCGGGACGTCACCGCCGAACTCGCCTCGTTCCGGCCGACGCTGATCCTGGGCGTGCCCCGGGTGTTCGAGAAGGTGTACAACACCGCACGGGCCAAGGCGCAGGCCGACGGCAAGGGCAGGATCTTCGACCGGGCCGCGGACACCGCGATCGCCTACAGCCGGGCGCTGGACGCGGGCGGCGCCGGGCTGCTGCTCAGGCTCAGGCACGCCGTCTTCGACAGGCTCGTCTACAGCAGGCTGCGGGCGGCGCTCGGCGGCCGGGCCACCCACGCGATCTCCGGCGGCGCCCCGCTCGGCGAACGGCTCGGCCACTTCTACCGGGGCATCGGCTTCACCGTGCTGGAGGGCTACGGCCTGACCGAGACCTGTGCGGCCACCGCCTTCAACCCGTGGGACAAGCCGAAGATCGGCACGGTCGGCCAGCCGGTCCCCGGCGCCTCGGTGCGGATCGCCGAGGACGGCGAGGTGTTCTTCAAGGGCCCGCACGTCTTCACCGGCTACTGGAACAACCCGGAGGCCACCGCGGAGACCCTGAAGGACGGCTGGATCGCGACCGGCGACCTCGGTTCGCTGGACGACGAGGGCTACCTGACGATCACCGGCCGCAAGAAGGAGATCATCGTCACCGCGGGCGGCAAGAACGTCGCCCCGGCCGTGATCGAGGACCGGATCCGGGCGCACGCGCTGGTCGGCGAGGTCATGGTGGTCGGCGACCGCAAGCCCTTCGTGGCCTGTCTGATCACCGTCGACGAGGACTTCTTCCCCAAGTGGAAGGAGCTCAACGGCAAGCCCGCCGTCGCCACGGTGGCCGACCTGCGCGACGACCCGCAGATGCTCGCCGCCCTCCAGTCGGCGGTGGACGACGGCAACGCGGCCGTCTCGCACGCCGAGGCGGTGAAGAAGTTCCGGCTGCTCGACACCGTGCTCTCGGAGGCGAGCGGGCATCTGACGCCCTCGATGAAGCTCAAGCGCAACGTCGTGCTGAAGGACTTCGCGGCCGACGTCGAGGCGATCTACCGCCGGTAGCCGCCCACCGGTGCGGCCCGCCCGGGCACGGCGGGACGGGCCGCACCCTCGTGCCCCGGGCAGCCGCTCCGCCCGCCGAGCCCCGCCCGGCCCGCTCGCCCCGCGTCACCCGCCCGGCCCGCCCGCCCCGCTCAGCCCGCCAGCAGCGAGGTCAGCCGCCCGGCCAGCAGGTCCCAGCGCCAGGAGCGCTCCACCCACCGCCGCCCGGCCTCGCCCATCCGCCGCCGCAGCTCCTCGTCCCGCAGCAGCCGTACGATCCGCTCGGCCGCCGCCGCGGGCGTGCCGCCGGGCACCACGTAGCCGGTCTCGCCCTCCAGCACCGCGTCCGGAGCGCCGCCGGAGTCGCCGGCCACCACCGGCAGACCGGTCGCCGACGCCTCCAGGTAGACGATGCCGAGGCCCTCGACGTCCAGCCCGCCGCGGCGGGTGCGGCAGGGCATCGCGAAGACGTCGCCGGCGCCGTAGTGGGCGGGCAGCTCCTCCCAGGGCACCGCCCCGGTGAACCGGACGGCGGAGCGCACGCCCCGGGCGTCCACCAGCTTCTCCAGGTCCGCCCGGTAGGGCCCGCCGCCGACGATCAGCAGCACCGCGTCGGGCACGTCCGCGAGGATCTGCGGCATCGCCTCGACGAGGGTGTCCTGGCCCTTGCGCGGCACCAGCCGGGAGACGCAGACCACCACCGGCCGCCCGGTGAGTCCCAGCCGCTCGCGCACCGCGGCGCCGCCGGAGTCCGGGTGGAAGGTCTTCTCGTCGACGCCGGGCGGCAGCTGCACCATCCGCGCGGCCGGCTCCGGCCCGACCGCGGCGGCGATCCGGGAGCGGGTGTACTCACCGAGGTAGGTGAGCACGTCGGTGCCCTCGCCGATCCGGCGCAGCAGCTGCCGGGAGACCGGCAGCTGGGCCCAGGCGGCCTCGTGCCCGTGGGTCATGCCGAGCAGCCGTCCGGCCCCGGCCCGGCGCAGGGCGGGCGCCATCAGGCCGAGCGGGGCGGCGGCACCGAACCAGACCGAGTCGCAGCGCTCGGCCCGCAGGATCTCGGCGGCCCGCCGGGTGACCCGCGGTGTGGGAACCATCACCTTCGTCCGGTCGCGGATCACCGGGAACGGCTGTTCGGCGTCGAAGCGCGCCACCTCGGTGCCGTCGCGCCAGTCGGACGCGTACACCACGACGCTCCCTGCGGGCTGACGGACGGCCATGTTGTGCACGAAGGCCTGGATGCCGCCGGGCCTCGGCGGGAAGTCGTTGGTGACGATCAAGGTCTTGTGCATCAGGCCACGGCTCGCTCGGTCGGGGGGTGCTCGGTGTACCGCTGGGTGATCCGTACGATAGGTCAACACCACGACCCGCCGGGAACGGATCCGCGCACGGCAACCGTTCCACCCCCGGGTCTGTCCTAGTACCCGGGCAGTCGGTGCGGCCGGCCAGACCCCGCGACGGCGGCCCGGCCCCGACCCGCCCGGACCGCCCGGGCGTCCGGCGCGCGGCGCCGTCGGCGGAACGTGCGAGACGAACGAGGGAGCGCAGTGGAGTTGGCCCCGGCCACCGAGTCCGGTACACCCAGCGGCGCCGAGGGCTCCGGCACGGCGCTCGCGGTGCGCCGCGAGCCGTCCCGGCACACCACGCGCCGCTCGGGCCGGTCGGGCGCGCTCCTGGCGCTCGGCGGGACCTGGGTGGCCACCCGGGCGCTGCTGGTGCTGCTGGTGACCGGTGTGCTGCGGATGCCCGGCGGGGACATCACCGCCGACGTCTGGCTGATCTACCACGGCTGGTACGGCGTGCTGCAGACCGGCACCTTCCCGCTGGACGACGTCACCTGGCAGTACCCGCCCGGCGCCGCCCTGGTGATCCTGCTGCCGGGCCTGCTGCCCTGGTCGTACCTGGTCTCGTTCTGGGTGATCTGCGGGATCGCCGACGCGGCCGCGATGGCCCTGCTGGTCCGCACCGGGCTGCGCAGGGGCCGGGCGCTGACCGGCGCCTGGGTCTGGGTGGCCGGCGTCCCGCTGCTCGGCCCGATGATCTACAACCGCTACGACGTGATCGTCACGGCGATCGCGGTGGGCGGTCTGCTGGCGCTGGTCCGCCGCCCGGCGCTCGGCGGCGTCCTGCTGGGCCTCGGCGGCATCGTCAAGATCTGGCCGCTGCTGGGCCTCATCGGCACCCCGTCGGGCCGGCGCACCCGCCGCTCCTGGACCGCCGCGGCCGCGGCGGCGGCCTCGATCGGCTTCCTGCTGGCCGCCGGGATGAACGGGGCCTTCGAGTTCCTGACGTTCCAGAAGGACCGCGGCGTCGAGGTGGAGTCGGTCGGCGCGCTGCCGATCCACTTCGCCCGGATCGCCGGGGCCTGGGACGGCAAGGTGATGATGAACTACGGCTCGGTCGAGATGCTCGGGCCGTGGGTGCCGCTGGTCGGCAAGGTGATGCTGGCCGGCACGGTGCTCGGTTTCGGCTGGCTGCTGCTGTGGCGCTTCACCGCCCGCCGCCGCAACGCGGCCACCATGTACGACGCCGCACTGACCGCGCTGCTGATCTTCACCGTGACCAGCCGGGTGATCAGCCCGCAGTACCTGGTCTGGCTGGTCGGCGTGGCGGCGGTCTGCCTGACCGTGCGCGGCACCAGCCAGCGGCCGGTGGCGCTGCTGATCCTGGCCGCGACCCCGCTGACCATGGTGGAGTTCCCGCTGGTCTTCGGCGACGTGGTGGCCAGCAGGCCGGGCGCGATCGCCGTGCTGACCGCGCGCAACCTGCTGCTGCTGGTCGCCACCGGCATGTCCTGCGTCCGGCTCTGGCGCTCCACCCGGCGCACCGAGCCGCTCCCGGCCACCGTGGTGCTGCCCCGCGCGGAGCCGGTGCCGGCGGCCGCGTTCTCGGTGCGGCCGGGCATCGCGTACGAGCAGGACCTGCTGGACGGCATCGACCGCCCGGCGGCCCGCAGCGAACGCTGAGGCCGGCGCTCAGCCCGCCAGCGCACGGACCTCGGCGAGCCACAGGCCGGTGAACCCGGCCAGGCCGGGGCCCAGCAGGTCCCGGAACAGCCCGTCCAGCCAGGCCTCCCGGTCCGCGCCCGGGGCGCTCGCACCGACGGCCCGGTAGAGGGCCACCAGCCGCTGCGGCCCGTACCGGCGGGCGATCAGGTCGCAGGCCAGCCAGGACTGCTCGTAGGCGAGGGCCAGGCCGTCCCCGCCGGCCGCGAGGGCGGTGTCCCCGGGCAGTGCGACGGGCAGCCGGCCGGCGGCCGCCTCCCTGGCCAGCTCCGGGGCGAGCTGCCGGGCCGAGCGGCCCGAGTCGTGGAAGGCGGTCCAGTCGGCGACGCCCTCGGAGAGCCAGAGCGGCGTCCAGGCCCGGGTGTCCGCCCGGGTCGCCACGTGCACCGCCTCGTGGGTGACCACCGCCTGCCGGCCGAACCCGCTCAGCCGCGCGAACTGCTCCGGGTTGACCAGCACCCGGTCGGCCGGGGCGTGCGACGGCGCGCCGGGGGCGGAGACGGTCACCGCGGCCATGCCGGACCAGCCGGCCCGGTCCTCGGCCAGCAGCCGGGTGAACTGCTCCCCGGTCGCGGGCAGTTCCAGCAGCAGCCGGCCGGCCCGGGCGGTGCCCCAGAGCGCCTCCACGGCGGCCACCGCGCGGTCGCCGACCACGGTCGGGGCGAGGTCGCCGGTGCCCGCGCCGTCGACCGCGAGCACCAGGCAGCGCCCGCCGGCGGCGGCCCGGACGGTACCGAGGTCCCACAGCGGCGGCGGACCGCCCGTGCCCTCCTCGGACTCGACCCGCGGGCCGGCCGCGGAGCGGACCAGCACCAGCCGACGCGGGTGGACGACCGGCTGCTCGTCGTAGCCGGTCACGGAGACGGTCAGCTCCGCGGTGGCGGTGCACCGTCCGGCCGCGTCCACCGGGCCGAGCACCAGGTTGCGGTAGCCGGTCCGCAGCGGCAGCGCGGGCGGACCGGCGGTCAGCGCCCGGGCCCGGGCGTCGAGCAGTTCCAGGACGCCGGCGCGCTCGTCCGCGGCCGCGGCGGCGGGCCCCGCCGGCACGGCCCCGGGCAGCGAGAGCTGGGCCGCGGCGCCGGCCACGAGCAGCAGGGCGGTGCGCCGCGACGGCCGGCGGCCGTCGGCGGGATCCGGGCGGCTCAGAGCCGGATCACCCCCGCGAGCGGCATCGCGCCGACGCTCTCGTAGCGGACCCTCGCGCCGGGGTAGGGGGCGTGCACGATCACCCCGCCGCCGGCGTACATCCCGACGTGGTGCATGTCCCGGTAGAAGATCACCAGGTCTCCCGGCCGCGCTTCGGAGAGGCTGACCCGCCGGCCGGCGTACGCCTGGGCCTGCGAGGTGCGCGGCAGGGTCACTCCGGCCTGCCGCCAGCTCCAGTACATCAGACCCGAACAGTCGAACGCCTTGGGCCCGGTGGATCCGTACACGTAGGGCGAGCCGATCATCCGCACCGCGGCGGCCAGTGCGGCGGCGCCGCGCTCGGAGGCCGGCGGGGCGGTGCCGAAGTCCAGCCGGTCGGTGCCGCGGGTGGCCCGCTGCTCCGCCTCCCGGGCGTCCTGGGCGGCGAGCCGGGCCCGCTCCACCGCGCCGAGGCCGTTGAGCAGCTTCTGCGCCTTGGTGAGCCGCTGCTGGATCTGCTGCTTGCCCTCGGCCAGCGCCTTGCGGGTCTGCTCCAGTTCGGCCAGCTTGGCACCGGTCTCGGCACGGCGCTGGTCGAGCACCCGCTGACGGCCCAGCACCTCGTGCAGGGTCTCGTTCTGCCGCTCGGCGGCCTGGTCGAGGCTGCGGGCCCGCGCGAGGTAGCCCTCGGGGTCGGTGGCGAGCATCAGCTGGACGGTCTGCGCCATGCCGCCGGCGCGGTACTCGGCGCCGGCCACGGTGGCGAGGTCGCCGCGCAGCCGGTTGAGCTCGTCCTGGGCGACGGCGATCTGCTGCTGCAGCGTGCCGGTCTCCTGCTGGAGCCGCTGCTGGGCCTCCTGGGCGGCGTTGAACCGCTCGGAGGCCTGCTCGGCCTCGTCGTAGAGCTGCTCCACCTGCGCCTTGACGTCCTTGCGGTCGGCCGGGGCGTCGGGCGAGCCGGGCGCGGCCTGGGCGCTGCCGCCGGCCGCCACGGCCAGCGCGGTGGTGGCCGCCGCGGTGAGCACCAGCGCCCGGGCGAGCGCGTGCGCACCTGACAGCGGGGAACGGCGGTGCACGGCCATGCGACGTCGGCTCCGATCCTGGGCCCGGCCCGCCGCCGCACCGGGGCGGGGCGGCTGTCGACGCGGGGCGTCCGGTGGCAGACGTTAGCGAGTCCGGGCAACCGATTCCAAACCCCTCCGAACCCGAATATTCAGACACTTATCGGACGTCAGATCGGTTCGCGGACCGAGGGTCCCGAGCCCGCCGGGAAAAGCCGCAGGCCCGGCCTCCCGCACGGGGGGACCGGGCCTGCGGCGGATGCCGACCGGGGGTCAGATGCGCACGATCACGTTGATCGGCATGTTGGACGCGGCCTCGTAGCGGACCGAGGCGCCCGGCTTCGGGGCGTGGATGACCTGGCCGCCGCCCACGTAGATGCCCACGTGGTGACGGTCGCCGTAGAAGATCACCAGGTCGCCGGGCTGGGCCTTGGAGATGTCCTTGCCGATCTGGGTGCCGGCGGTGGCCTGCGCCTGCGAGGTGCGCGGCAGCGACACGTTCGCCTGGGCGTACGCCCAGCCGGTGAGGCCGGAGCAGTCGAAGGAGTTGGGGCCGGTGGCGCCGTAGACGTACGGGGAGCCGAGCTTGCTCTCCGCGGCGGCGATCGCGGCGGCGGCGCGCGAACCGTTGGCGGCCGGGGCGGCGGGCGCGGCCGGGGCGGCCGGCTTGGTGGCGGCCGGGGCCGTGGAGCCGGTGGACGGCGCGCTCAGGTTGCTGCGGTTCTCGTCGCGGGAGGCGCGCTCGGCGTCGGCCTTCTCCTTGGCGGCCTTGGCGGCCTCGGCCTTGGCGGCGTCCGCCTTCGCCTTGGCCTCGGCGGCGGCCTTCTCCTCGGCGGCGCGGATGGCCTGACGCTCCTGCTCGGTGAGCGTGTTGAGCAGGTCCTGGGCCTTCTGCAGCTTGCCCTGGACCTCCTCCTTGGAGGCCTTCAGCTGCTGGGTGGTGGTCTCCAGCTCGCCGAGCTTGGTCTGGGTCTCGGTGCGGTCCTGGTCCAGCCTGCGCTGCTGCTCCTGGAGCTCCTTCAGCGCACCGGACTGGGTCGAACCGGCCTGGTTCAGGGCGTCGGCCTGGCTGAGGAAGTTGTCCGGGCTGGCGGAGAGCATCAGCTGGACGGTCTGCGATATGCCGCCCGTGCGGTACTGCTCGCCGGCGATCTCGGAGAGGCCGCCCTGGGCCTCGATCACCACGGCCTGCTGACGGGCCACCTTGTCCTGCAGCTCGGCGACCTGCTTCTGAAGCTCCTGCTGCTTGGCCTGGGCACCGTTGTACTTCTCGGTGGCGACCTCGGCCTCGATGTTGAGCTGGTCGACCTGCTCCTTGACCTGGTCCTTGGTGGGCGCGGGGTCGGCGTGGGCGCCGGACTGCGCGGACAGGGCAACGGCAGCGGCGGCGACACCGGTCAGGATCGAGACGCGGGTGCGGCCGGCGGGCTTGGGACGACGATGGGACGCCACGAAGGCGGACTCCTTCTTCCTCATCCGCCTACCGGGTGAGCTGACGGGTTCGGGCGGAAGCGTGCCCTACGACGCCTCACCGCCCGCTCGCGCGGCCGACCTGGCGCCGATTCACCCCGGAGGAACGTGGTTCCCCGGCTCCGCTCCACCGTGGGCCCCGACTGCTGGATCCCACACGTGACGGGCCGTCCAGGCCCCGCCCCGCTGCTTCGCGAACTCGGCGGCGAACCCCGCCGCCACCCAGGCTGGGTGATCGACTGTGCGTGGTTCGAAGCAAGACCCTAGTAACAGATCCGTGATCCGTTCAAATCCTTGTCAGAAAAAAGCCGGAAGAATACCCAAGTTCCTTTGTGAATATGACCGAATGTGATCACACCCCCACGGCGGGCTGATCATTCACCGCAGACCGGTCGAACGCCCGACCGAAACGCCCGCGCCACCCCCGGGCGGAGGTGGCGCGGATCACAGGGGCCGCGGCCGCCCTTCCGGGCGTGTCGTGGCGGGCCGTCAGGCCCGGGCGGTGCGTCAGGTGCGCCGGGTCCGCCGGACCCGGCCGCGGACCGACGGGCGGTGCGTCAGACCCGGCGGATCGTGTTGATCTTCATGGCGTCGGCCTTCATCACCTTCACCACGTCACCGGTGCGCGGCGCGTGGACCACCATGCCGTTGCCGATGTACATCCCGACGTGGCTGCGGTCGTCGCGGTAGATGATCAGGTCGCCCGGCTGGGCCTCGGCCAGCGACGGCACCCGGGACCCGTAGTTGCCCTGGGCCTGCGAGGTGCGCGGCAGCGAGACGCCGGCCTTCCCGTACGCCCAGACCATCAGACCGGAGCAGTCGAAGGTGCTCGGGCCGGTGTCGCCCCAGCCGTAGGGCGACCCCTGCTTGCTCATCGCGAGGGAGACCGCCGCGCCCGCCTTGCCGCTCGCCTGCGGCAGGCTGCCCAGGTCGGTGCGCTCGGAGCCGCGGGAGGCCCGGTCGGCCTGCTGCTGCGCCGCCTTCAGGGCCGCGCGGTCCGCGGCGCTGAGCGAGTTCAGCAGCTCCTGGGCCTCCCGGAGCTTCTTGTTGACCTCGGCCTTGGTCTGGTTCAGGTCCTTGGTGGTGCTGTCCAGCGAGGCCAGGACGGCGGCCGCCTCGGCCTTCTGCTGATCCAGCCGGCGCTGCTGCTCCTGGAGGCCCTTGAGCGCCTCGGCCTGGCTGGAGCTGGCCTGCTGCACGCTGGAGGCCTTGTCCAGGTAGCCGGACGGGTCGGAGGTCAGCATCAGCTGGACGGACGGGTCGATGCCGCCGTTGCGGTACTGCTCGCCCGCCACCTCGGCCAGCCCGGCCTGAAGCTGGGTCATCTGCTCCTGGCCGCGCGCCACCTGGTCCTGGAGCTGGTCCGCCTGCTTGCGCAGCTGGTCCGCACGCTCCTTGGCACCGTTGTACTTCTCGGTGGCCTGCTCGGCCTCTTCCTGCAGCTGGTCGATCTGCGCCTTGACGTCGTCCTTCTTGGGCGACGGGCTCGGCGCTGCGTGGGCGGCGACCTGGGCGGAGAGAGCGACCGCGGTCGCAGCGGCAGCGGTGAGCACGGAGACCCGCGCGCGACTCGGCTGCTTGGGACGGCGGTGGGAGGCCAAGGGACAGGCTCCTTCTTCCAATGGCCTCACCCTATTGGGTGAGAATCCGGAAAATAGGTTTGACGCCAGACCCTAGTGAAGATCCACGCTTCGCGCCACTCCCCCGATCGCGTGAACCGGGCCGCGGCGCCTGACTTCACCGAATTCGCACAACGCCGCAATCCGGGCGCTGACCAGCCGTCACACCGACCGGCCCGCACCCGGGGAACGTCACGGCCTGGCCAGCCGGTTCAGCAGCAGCACCGAGGCGACGGGGCGCGCGCCCGCCTTCCGCACGCCCTCGGCGACCTCCCGGTCGGTGGAGACCACCACCACCGGGCGCCCCTGCGGCTCGGCCCGCACCAGCCGCCGGATCAGCTCGTCCGCCGTCTCCCCGGTCCGGCTGAACCGCACCCGCACGCCGCGCGGCGGCGCCATGATCACCGGCACGTCCAGGTCCTGGCCGTCGAACACGCAGGTGACCTCCGCCTGGGTGCGCTGCGCCAGCATCGCGAGCCCGCCCAGCAGCCGGATCCGCTGCTGCTCCAGCGGCAGCGTCGGGTACCCCGTCTTGGTCACGTTGTAGCCGTCCACCACCAGATGCACCTGCGGGATCGCCAGTAGCTGGTCCAGCAGCGCCGGATCGTCCTCGGCCAGACCGCGCCGCGCCACGTCGTGCGGCGACGCCGAGCCCGGCACCACCGCCTCCACCAGGTCCGCCGGACGGATCTGGGACACCGGCAGCGCCAGCTCCCGCTGCAGCCCCTGCGCCGACTGCAGCACCGTGTCCAGCAGCAGCCGCAGCCGCATGTCCTCGACGCTGCGCCCCTCGCGGGCCGACCGCCGGCCCTGCTCTGCCGTGTTCTCCAGCTCGGTGACCCGGTGGCGCAGCCGGCGCGCCTCGCTCTCCGCCGCGCCCCGCTCGGCCGCCGACTGCGCCCGGAGCGCCTCCAGCTCGGCGGCCACCTTGCGGGTCTCCGCCTGCGCCCGCCGGGTGTCGCTCTCCAGCGAGCGCAGCTTCCGCCGGAGCGAGTCGGCCTCCCGCCGGACGTCCTCCGACTCGGCCCGCTGCCGCTCCAGATCGGCCCGCGCCGTGGACCGCACCTCGGCCAGCTCGGCCTGCAGCTTCTCCACCAGGCGGGCCGCCTCGGCCGCGGCGCCCTCGGCGCCCGCCCGCTCGGCCTCCTCGCCGGCCTCGGTCACCAGCCGGCTCCACCCCGCGGAGCGCACCAGGTAGGCGGCGGCGGCGACGTCCATCGGGTCGGCGGCACCCGGCACGGTGCCCGACTCCAGTGCTCTCACCAGATCGGGCTGGCCCAGTCTCAGCCGTTCCGCTATCCGCGACCGGAAGGCCGGCTCGGCCTCCAGCGCCGCGGCCAGCGCGGTCGCCGCGTACTTGGCCCGGCGGGCCGGGGTGAACTTGGCGTACTGACGCAGCGACTGCGGCAGCTCGCCGAGCGGCAGCCCGCCGAGCGCGTCGGAGGCCAGCCCGACCACACGCCGGCGCACGCCCTCGGGCAGCGGCCGGTCCAGCGTCTCCGTGTTCCTCGCCCCGGGGGCCTCGGCGGCCCCGGCCGCGCCGTCGACGGCTGCCGCCGGCTCGTCACCGCCGCCGGGCTCCTCCCCGGTGGCCGGGGCGCCGGTGCCGGAGGGGGCGGCCCCTGCCGCGTCCGGCGCCTGCGCGTCCACAGCGGGCTGCCGCCCCTGCGGCCCGGCGGGCTCCTTCGCTGCGTCCACCACGTCCTCGGCTCCGATCCTGGTCCAGCGGGGTACGGCCCCCGGCCACCGCCCCCGTCACACTCCGTGCGTTCTCTCCGTATTGTCCCGTGCGGCGGGCGGCCACGCCGTGCGCCGCCCGCCGCCGGATCAGGCGGTCAGGCCTGCTCGGGGGCCTCGGTGCCCTCGGCCGCGCCGGGACGGGCGACCAGCTCGACCTGGTCCACCGCGTTGCACCAGCGGCAGCGGACGGACTCGACGGTCTCGCTGAGCACCTGGGTCTCCTCGATCTTCGACTCGCCGGCCAGGTCGAAGTGGAGGAACTCGGTGACCCGGGCGGTCCGGGTCACGTCGAAGCGGGTCAGGTTTCCGCAGAGCGTGCAGCGCCAGCGCGTCTCGGCGGTCAGGGCGGGGACGGTCATCGGGGGTCCTCTCGGGTGGTCCCTGAACGGGCTCAGGCGCTCCCCCCGGAGCCCCGGCGTCGGCGGCGGGAGGCGGGAATGCCCGCCCCAAGCCTATTGCCTGGGGCAACCTTCCCGGCCACCCGGCCGACCCCTGCGCCGCGGTAGCCCACCTGCCGTAACCGCGCGGTGGCGTGCCCCCACCGGGGGGATGCTGGGGCCCATGGCGATCCCGGTCCCGGCCCACACCGGCGCGCGCCGCGGCCGACCGGCCGCCACCGCCCCGGCCGTCTGCTACGCGCTGATCGCGCTCAACACCGCGGTCTTCCTGCTCGGACCGGCCGCCGGGCTCAACCCGTTCCACGGCCGCGGCCAGACCCGGGTCTGCGCCGAGCAGCGCTACGAACAGCGCTGGGGCGCCGTCCCCGCCGAGCTGCTGAGCGGGCGCCCGCTGACCGCCGGACAGCTCGCCGAGGCCCCCGATCCGGTGCCCGGCTGCCCGGCCGCGCCCACCCCGGGCAAGCACCCGGCCCTCTCCGTGCTCAGCGCGCTCTTCGTGCACGCCGGCTGGCTGCACCTGCTCGGCAACCTGCTCTTCCTTCACGTCTTCGGCCCCACCGTGGAGCAGCGCATGGGCCGCTCCCGGTTCCTCCTCTTCTACCTGGCCGCGGGCGCGCTGACGACCTACGGCTTCGCGCTGGCCGAGGCCCGCTCGCCGGACGCGACCACGGTGCTGATCGGCGCCTCCGGCGCGATCTCCGCCGTCCTCGGCGCCTATCTGCGCCTGCATCCGCGCGCCCGGGTCACCGTGCTCGTCCCGCTGCTGCTCTTCCTGCCGCTGCGCTTCCCGTCCTGGCTGGTGCTGGGGCTCTGGTTCGCCCTCCAGTGGTGGTCGGTCCACTCCGCCGGGCCCGGCGTCGCGTACCTGGTGCACGTGATCGGCTTCGCGGCCGGCTTCCTGCACGCCACCCTCACCGAGCGCCGACCCCGCGGGACCCGCCCCCGCGACGGTGCCCACGACGCCCGATACGCTGGCGACACCTCACAAAGGAGTACGCCACCGTGATCACCGCCATCGTCCTGATCAAGACCAGCGTCGACCGCATCCCGGAGATCGCCGAGGCGATCGCCGCCATCGATGGCGTCAGCGAGGTCTACTCGGTGACCGGCGGCTACGACCTGGTGGCGATGGTGCGGGTGCGGCGGCACGACGACCTCGCCGAGGTGATCCCCGGCCGGCTCAACAGGATCCCGGGCGTGGCGCACACCGAGACCCAGATCGCCTTCCGCACCTACTCCCAGCACGACCTGGAGGCCGCCTTCTCGATCGGCCTCGACGAGTAGACGGACCCGCCCGGACGGACCGGCGGCCCTCAGCCCTCGCGGCGGGTGTCCGCGACGCAGCGGCCGCCCTCGTTGCGGTAGGTCCAGGCCGCGCCGTCCGTGACCAGCTCGCGGACGGCGGTCAGGAACCGGTCCACGTGCTCGTCCGGGGTGCCGGCACCGAAGCTCACCCGGATCGCGTTGAGGCTGCGCTCGCCCGGCAGCGACGGCTCCGGCGCGCCGCACTCCGACGGCGCGGCCTCCTCGTCGCCGAGCAGGGTCCGCACCAGCGGGTGGGCACAGAACAGGCCGTCGCGGACGCCGATGCCGTACTCGGCGGACAGCGCGGCGGAGAAGTGCGAGCTGTTCCAGCCCCGGACGACGAAGGAGAGCACGCCCACCCGGTCCGAGTCGTCGCCGAACAGGTTGAGCACCCGGACCTCGGGAACCTCCGCCAGCCCCGCCTTCAGCCGCGCGATCAGCGCCCGCTCACGGGTCTCCAGCCCGTCGAACCCGGCCTCGGTGAGCGCCTTGCAGGCCGAGGCGATCGCGTAGACACCGATGACGTTGGGCGAGCCGGCCTCGTGCCGGGCCGGGCCGGTGTGCCACTGGACGGCCACCGAGCCGTCGGTCTCCCGGGCCACCGTGCGGGTGGCACCGCCGCCGGCCAGGTACGGGTCGGCCTCGTCCAGCCAGTCGGCCCGGCCGGCCAGCACCCCGGCGCCGAACGGCGCGTACAGCTTGTGCCCGGAGAAGGCGATCCAGTCGACGTCCAGCTCGCGCACCGAGACCCGGTGGTGCGGGGCCAGCTGCGCGGCGTCCAGCACCACCCGGGCGCCGTACCGGTGGGCGGTCCGGGTCAGCTCGGCGACCGGCCAGAGCTCGCCGGTGACGTTCGAGGCGCCGGTGACGCAGAGCAGCTTCGGGCCCTCGGGCGCCGCGGCCAGCGCGGCGTCGAAGGCGGCGACCGCCTCGGCGTGCGAGCGAGGGGCGCGCAGGTAGGTGACGACCAGGCCGGCGTGCGCCCAGGGCAGCAGCGAGGCGTGGTGCTCGGTCTCGAAGGCGAACACCTGCGTCCCGGCCGGGACGGCGCCGGCCAGCAGGTTCAGCGAGTCGGTGGTGGCCCGGGTGAAGACCACCTGGTCGCCCTCGCGCAGGTCCAGGAACTCGGCGACGGTGCGGCGGCTCTGCTCGAACAGGTCGGTGGAGAGCTGCGACAGGTAGCCGGCGCCGCGGTGCACGCTGCCGTAGTAGGGGGCGTAGGCGGCGACGTCGTCCCAGACCCGCTGCAGCGCCGGGGAGCTGGCTGCGTAGTCCAGGGCCGCGTAGCCGACCTTCTCGCCGTTGGCGAGCGGGACCTCGACGTCGTGGCCGAGGACGGCGAGCGGGGCGCCCGGGGCGGACTGCCCGGAGCGGGCCGGACGAACGGCGGCGGTCGAGGACTGGGCGGAGAGGGACATGGGGATGCACTCCTTCTACGGGTCGAGGGACCCCGGGAGTGCGTGCAGTCCGGCGTCCGCGCTTGCCACACGGACGGATTGCCGTGTGACCCGGTCCTCACCCAGGGCACCCCGCCACGGACGGAGGGTTGCCGGACAGCCAGCTGGGGCTTGACGCTGTCGCTCATGACCTGGCGAAGACTCTAGGTCGCGTCCGTCCCGTGGTCAAACGGGTGTCCACATCCCGGACAGCCTCCCGACATCCGGAAGGGCCCGCCGGGACAACTCCCGACGGGCCCCCGACTCCCGTGTCACACCCGTGCGGTGGCCTCCGACCAGTGCTTCAGCAGATCGCGCGCCGCACCCGAGTCCACGGCCGCGGCCGTGCGCCGCATGGCCGCCGCGAGCTGCTCGGCGAGCGGCGCGCCGGTCGGATCCAGGGCCACCAGCGCGGCGGCCGAGTTCAGCAGCACCGCGTCCCGGACCGGCCCGTGCTCCCCGGCCAGCATCCGGCGCGCGACCTCCGCGTTGTACGCCGGGTCGCCGCCGCGCAGCGTCTCGATCCCGACCGGCTCGATGCCGACCTCGCGCGGGTCGAAGGAGGTCTCGGTGACGGCGCCGTCCCGCACCACCCAGACCCGCGAGGTCGTGGTGATGGTCAGCTCGTCCAGGCCGTCGTCGCCCCGGAAGACCAGCGCGCTCGCACCGCGCCGCGCCAGCACGCCGGCGATCAGCCCGGCCAGCCGGGTGTCGAAGCAGCCCACGGCGTGCGCCGTCACCCGGGCCGGATTGGTGAGCGGGCCGAGGATGTTGAAGGCGGTCGGCACCCCGAGCTCGCTGCGGGCCGGACCGGCGTGCCGCATCGAGGGGTGGAAGGTCGCCGCGAAACAGAAGGTCAGCCCGACCTCCTCGGCGACCTCGGCGACCCGGCGCGGCCGGAGGTCCAGGCGGATGCCCAGCTTCTCCAGCACGTCCGAGGAGCCGCTGGACGAGGAGGCGGCCCGGTTGCCGTGCTTGACCACCTTGGCGCCGGCCGCCGCGGCGACGATCGCCGACATGGTCGAGATGTTCACCGTCTTGGCCCGGTCGCCGCCGGTGCCGACGATGTCCACCGCCGGTCCGGGGATGTCCAGCGGCTCGGCGTGCGCGTACATCGAGTCGACCAGACCGGAGATCTCGTCGACCGTCTCGCCCTTGGCCCGCAGTGCGACCATGAACCCGGCGATCTGCACCGGGGAGGCCTCCCCGCTCATGATCCGGTCCATCGCCCACGCGGTGGCCGAGCGGTCGAGGTCCTCCCCCCGCAGCAGCGCCGACAGGATGTCCGGCCAGGAGCGGACCACCTGCGCGGGGTCGCTACCGCCGTTCGCAGGGTGCACGTTCACCATGGCTGACTCCAGCTCTCGCTCCCCGCGGGCGGGGAAGGTCATAAGGATGGAGTCAGCCTATCGAGCGGCGGGGTGCCGGGTCCTCGCCGTTCACCCTTCTTCTCTTGTACTGAGACGCGGGGCGGGACGCGGGGTGCCGGACCGCCCGCGGGGAGCGGGACGCCGGACCGCCTGCGGGGACGGCTACCGGGCGGCCGGCGCCCGCTTGGCGAGCCGGGCCCGCAGCAGGGTCGCGACGGCACCGGCCATCGCCACCGGGTCCACCGGCCGGGAGATCGCGGCGTCGGCCCGGCTCCAGGCCGCCAGCCAGGAGTCCTGCGGCCGGCCGATCAGCGCCAGCAGCGGCGGGCAGCCGTAGATCTCGTCCTTCAGCTGCCGGGCGAGCCCGAGTCCGCCGACCGGCACCGCCTCGCCGTCCAGGACGCAGAGGTCCACGCCGCCCTTCTCCAGCGCCTTGAGCACCGCGGGGGTGGTGGCGCACTCCAGGTACTCCAGCTCCGGGAGGTCCTCCGCGGGCCGCCGGCCCAGTGCGGTCAGCACCTGCTCGCGGGTGGTGCGGTCGTGGCTGTAGACGAGAACGGTCAGCGTCTCGTCGGCGGTGTTCGCCATGGGCCTGCTCCCTCACGTGTGATCCGGACCACGTTCGCCTCTCCCCGGATGCTACTCCCGATCACCCGCCGCCGAGCCACTCCCGCGCGATCGTTCTCAAGCCGCCGTGCCCCCGACTGGTCCGGGCGGAGCAGGGCGCGTCACCCCCGTCCGCACAGACCACCCGTACGGCGGACGGGTGGTCTCCCCCCTTACTACCGGGGGCTCCCCGGAGCCGCCCCGACACGCCGCCGGGGCCCTCGAAAGGGCCTTCGAGGAACCGTCAGAAAAGGGACACGCCGCTGCTCAGCCACGGTCCGGACGGCCCGTCGGCCACCAGGGGGGCATACCGCACGCACCGGACACTCCGAGGGACACCCCCCGGCGTGAAGACGGAATAAGGGACCGACATAATGTCCGTCGTGGCGACAGCAACAGCAGTAGAAACCGGGCACGCGCACGGATCGGTCAACCGGCCGAACATGGTCAGCGTCGGAACGATCGTCTGGCTCAGTTCCGAGTTGATGTTCTTCGCGGCCCTCTTCGCGATGTACTTCACGCTCCGCTCCGTCAAGGGGCCGGAGTTCTGGACCGAGAAGGCGCACGCCCTCAACGTGCCGTTCTCCTCGGTCAACACCACGATCCTGGTGCTCTCCTCGCTCACCTGCCAGCTCGGTGTCTTCGCCGCCGAGCGCGGGGACGTGAAGAAGCTCCGCTCGTGGTTCATCATCACCTTCGTGATGGGCGCGATCTTCATCGGCGGCCAGATCTTCGAGTACACCGAGCTGGTCAAGAAGGACGGCCTCTCGCTGTCCTCCGACCCGTACGGCACGGTGTTCTACCTGACCACCGGCTTCCACGGTCTGCACGTGACGGGTGGTCTGATCGCCTTCCTGCTGGTCCTGGGACGGACCTACGCAGCCAAGCGCTTCACGCACGAGCAGGCCACCGCCGCGATCGTGGTGTCGTACTACTGGCACTTCGTCGATGTCGTGTGGATCGGCCTGTTCGCGACCATCTACCTGATCAAGTAACCAGCTGATCAGGTCGCTGGCCACCGGCCTCGGGTCCCGCCCTCACCGGCGACGGCCCGATTTCGCCGGTGGCGACGCTCCCACCGACCGACCGCGCGCGCAGCCCTAGACGGCGGCCTCGTGCCGGCCAGACCGGCCGCCGGGTGCACCCACCAGTCGACCAGATCCTGACACCGGGGTTATTCCGTGAAAAAGCTCTCCGCACGACGGCGCCACCCACTGGCGGCGCTGGTCGTCCTACTTCTCGCCCTGGCGGCAACCGGGGGGCTGTACGCCGCGTTCGCGCCCGCCGGCAAGGCGCAGGCCGACGTCTCCGCGCAGTCGCTCGCGATCGATGAGGGCAAGAAGCTCTTCGCCGTGGGCTGCTCCTCCTGCCACGGCCTGAACGGCGAAGGCAGCAGCGACGGCCCGAGCGTGGTCGGCGTCGGCTCCGCCGCGGTCGACTTCCAGGTGGGCACCGGCCGCATGCCGGCCCAGCAGCCCGGCGCCCAGGTGCCGAAGAAGAAGAACATCTACTCGCAGGCGGAGATCGACCAGCTCGCCGCCTTCGTCGCCTCGCTCGGCCCCGGTCCGGTCACGCCGACCGAGGAGCAGTACACCTCGACCAACCCCGAGGACCTGTCCAAGGGCGGCGAGCTGTTCCGCACCAACTGTGCCCAGTGCCACAACTTCTCCGGCCAGGGCGGCGCCCTGACCCAGGGCAAGTACGCCCCGTCGCTGGAGGGCGTGGACGCCAAGCACATCTACGAGGCCATGCAGACCGGCCCGCAGAACATGCCGTCGTTCCCGGACGGGATCATGCCCGAGGAGCAGAAGAAGCAGATCGTGGCCTTCGTCCGCCACACCACCAACGATGAGCCGAACCCCGGTGGTCTCACGCTCGGCAGCCTCGGTCCGGTGACCGAGGGTCTGTTCGGCTGGATCTTCGGTCTCGGCGCGCTCATCGCGGTCGCGATCTGGGTCGCCGCCCACACCACCAAGGCCAAGAAGTCATGAGCCAGGACATGTCAGAAGAGAAGCTTCCGGAGTCCCACGGCTCCGCCGGGCACCACGACGTGGCAGCCCACGGCGACCCGTTCGCCGACCCCGGACTGCCGGCCCACGAGCCGCGCCGCACCGACATCGACGAGCGGGCCGCCAAGCGGGCCGAGCGCCAGGTGTCGCTGATGTTCGTCCTGTCGATGATCGCCACCGTCGGCTTCATCGCCTCGTACGTGGCCATCGACCCGGACAAGATCGTCTACATCTGGCCGCTGGGCCACGTCAGCGCGCTGAACTTCGCGCTCGGCATGACCCTGGGCGTGGCGCTCTTCCTCATCGGCGCGGGCGCGGTCCACTGGGCCCGCACCCTGATGTCGGACCACGAGATCCCGGCCGAGCGTCACCCGATCGAGGCCGACGACGAGGTCCGCGCGGACGTCATCGAGCAGTTCAGGACCGGTGCCGCGGAGTCCGGCTTCGGCCGCCGCAAGATGATCCGCAACACCCTCATCGGTTCGATGGCGCTGGTCCCGCTCTCCGGCGTGGTCCTGCTCCGCGACCTGGGCCCGCTGCCCGAGGACAAGCTGGAGCACACCGGCTGGGACGAGGCCACCGAGGCCAAGCCCCTGGCGCTCATCAACATGAACACCAACCTGCCGATGAAGCCCGAGGACATCACCCAGGGCTCGCTGTCCTTCGCGATGCCCGAGGGCCTCACCACGCACTCCGAGGACTTCCAGCAGCGCATCGCCAAGGACGCCCTCATGCTGGTGCGCATCGCGCCGGAGGACATCAAGGACGAGAAGTCCAAGGAGCTGGGCTTCGAGGGCATCCTCGCCTACTCCAAGATCTGCACCCACGTCGGCTGCCCGATCAGCCTGTACGAGCAGCAGACCCACCACGCGCTCTGCCCCTGCCACCAGTCGACCTTCGACCTGGCGGACGGCGCGCGCGTCATCTTCGGCCCGGCCGGCCACCCGCTGCCGCAGCTGAAGATCACCACTGACGAGAAGGGCTTCCTGGTCGCCCACGGCGACTTCGACGAGCCCGTCGGTCCGAGCTACTGGGAGCGTGCTCGATGAGCAGCAGCACCACCTCCGGTGCCGCCAAGCCCGCCAGCACGCGTGCCAAGCCCGCGAACAAGTGGGAGCAGGCGGCGGACTGGACGGACGGCCGGCTGGGGATCTACTCCCTCGCCAAGGCCAACCTGCGGAAGATCTTCCCGGACCACTGGTCCTTCATGCTGGGCGAGATCTGCCTCTACACCTTCATCATCATCATCCTGACCGGCGTCTACCTGACGCTGTTCTTCAAGCCCTCGATGGGCGAGGTCATCTACGACGGGTCCTACATCCCGCTCAAGGGCCTCCCGATGTCCGAGGCCTACGCCTCGACCGTCGACATCAGCTTCGAGGTGCGCGGCGGTCTGCTGATCCGCCAGATCCACCACTGGGCCGCCCTGGTCTTCGTCGCGGCGATGCTCGTGCACATGCTGCGCGTCTTCTTCACGGGCGCGTTCCGCAAGCCCCGCGAGATCAACTGGGTCTTCGGCTTCCTGCTGCTGGTCCTGGGCATGTTCGACGGCTTCTTCGGCTACTCGCTGCCCGACGACCTGCTCTCCGGCACCGGTATCCGGTTCATGGAAGGCGCGATCCTCGCGGTCCCGCTGGTCGGCACGTACATCCAGATGTTCCTGTTCGGCGGCGAGTTCCCCGGCCACGACATCGTGCCGCGGTTCTTCACCATCCACGTGCTGCTGATCCCGGGCATCATGCTCGGCCTGCTGGTGGCGCACCTGATCCTGGTCTTCTACCACAAGCACACCCAGTGGGCGGGCCCGGGCAAGACCGAGAAGAACGTCGTCGGCATGCCGCTGATGCCGGTCTACATGGCCAAGGCCGGTGGCTTCTTCTTCCTGGTCTTCGGCATCATCGCCGCCATCTCGGCGATCGCCACGATCAACCCGATCTGGTCGGTCGGCCCGTACCGTCCGGACCAGGTGTCCACGGACGCCCAGCCCGACTGGTACATGGGCTTCTCCGAGGGTCTGGTCCGCATCATGCCGGGCTGGGAGATCGGTCTGTGGGGCCACACCCTGAACCTGGGTGTCTTCGTCCCGCTGATGATCTTCCCGCTGGTCCTCGTCGCGATCGCGGTCTACCCCTTCATCGAGGGCTGGATCACCGGCGACAAGCGCGAGCACCACATCCTGGACCGTCCGCGCAACGCCCCGGTCCGCACCGGCCTGGGTGCCGCCTGGATCAGCCTCTACCTGGTCCTGCTGGTGGCCGGTGGCAACGACCTGTTCGCCACCCACCTGCACCTGTCGATCAACTCGGTCACCTACTTCGTCCGCGTGGGCATGTTCGTGATCCCGGTGCTCGTCTTCATCATCACCAAGCGCTGGTGCCTCGGCCTCCAGCGCCGTGACAAGGAGAAGGTGCTGCACGGCCGCGAGACCGGCGTCATCAAGCGCCTGCCGCACGGCGAGTTCATCGAGGTGCACGCCCAGCTGCCGCAGAAGGACCTGCACACGCTCACCGCGCACGAGCAGGTGGAGCCGTACGAGCTGCCGGCCGAGACCGACGAGAACGGCGTGGCCCGCAAGGCCGGCGTGCTCGGCCGGACCCGTGCCAAGCTCTCCCGCGGCTTCTACGGCGAGGGCAGCCAGATCCCCAAGCCCACCGCCGACGAGCACCACGAGATCACCAGCGGCCACGGCCACCACTGATCCCGTCCGCACCGCCACGCCCGAGGGCCGCCGACCAGAGTTCTCCTGGTCGGCGGCCCTCGGGCTTTCCCGTCCCGTGTCCGGCGGCGCCCGCCCCCGCCGGAGCCCACCCAGCGAACGTCAGGAGCCCACCGTGCAACTCTCCGTCGACCAGGCCTCCGGCACTCCCCCGTACGAGCAGATCCGTGCCCAGATCGCCGAGCAGGCCCGCAGCGGCGAGCTGGCGACCGGGCTGCGGCTGCCCACCGTCCGCGCGCTGGCCGAGCGGCTCGGACTGGCCGCCGGGACGGTCGCCCGCGCCTACCGGGAGCTGGAGGCCGACGGAGTGGTGGAGACCCACGGCCGGCGCGGCACCCTGATCGCCGCCGTCGGTGACTCCGCGCACCGGCTGGCCGCCGCGGCCGCCGCCGAGTACGCCGAGCGGGTCCGGCGGCTCGGGGTGCCGCTCGCGGACGCGCTGGGCGCCGCGGACAACGCGCTGCGGGTGGCCTACGCGGACGGCGCCGCGGAGGACTGACCCGCGGGGCCCCGGCGGGACCGCACCGGGGCGCTCAGAGCTGCGGGGCGATCATCCCGCCGGCCGGGGCCCGGGTGGCCGGGGTGGCGGTGCTGACGGGCTGCCCCAGGGCGCTGTGCCCGATCCAGTCGCTCCAGGCGATGTTCCAGTCCCCGAAGCCGTTGCCGAACGGCTCCATGCCCTTGCCCCGGCTGTTCACCACCGTCACCAGGTCCCCCACCCTGGTGTTCTGGTAGAACCAGCGGGCGTTCTCGGTACTCATCCCGGTACAGCCGTGGCTGACGTTCTCGATCCCCTGG
Source organism: Kitasatospora sp. NPDC056327 (assembly GCF_042261735.1). NCBI lineage: Bacteria > Bacillati > Actinomycetota > Actinomycetes > Kitasatosporales > Streptomycetaceae > Kitasatospora > Kitasatospora sp. NPDC056327. Next base: position 55,825 of record NZ_JBHJRC010000014.1, read on the forward strand.
GAACCGACCGACCAGGGCGCCGCGTGCACGTACTCGCCGCTCCAGGTGACCCGGGTGGCCCACTCGACGTCGAGGTCGTAGGCCTCCTCGCTGCCGGCCGCTATGCCGATCGTCTCGCCGCTCATCCTCACCTTGCGCTCCTGGCCCAGCACCACCTTGACGCCGTTGCGGGTGTCGAAGCCGGGCTTGCCGGTGGTGACCGGCATCGTCCGCACCACCTGGCCGCCCCGCTTGAGGGTCAGCTCGTGCGCGGCCGCGTCCACCACCGTCTCGACCCGCTCGCCGATCCTCAGCGCCAGCGCGGCCCGGTCGCCGCCGTAGAGTCCGTCGGAGATCCGGCCTCCGGTCGCCTCGAAGACCAGGCCGACGGCGGTGCCGGTGGGCCAGTACTCCTCGGGCCGGAAGTGCAGGTTGCGGTCGTCCACCCAGTACCAGCCGCCGGTGACGGCGGGCTGCGAGGTCACGGTCAGCGCCCGCTCCACCTCCTGGCGGGCCTGCGGGTCCTTGACCGGCTCGGAGAGCCGGACGGTGAGCGGCTGGCCCACCCCGTAGACGCCGCTGCCGGAGGAGTCCGGGCCGAGCACCGCGGTCAGCAGGTGCTGGGCGGCCAGGGTGGAGAAGCCGGCGGTGGTCTCGCCGCGGCCGCCGTGGCCGTCGTCGGCGGCGATCCGCACCGTGTAGGCGGTGGCGGCCTTCAGCCGGCCGGTGGTCCGCCAGCTGGTCTGGTCGTCCGAGAGGCTGCCCGCGACCACCCGCCCGTCCGGGCCGACCACGGTGACGTCGGTGAGCCGGCTGCCCGGCTCGGCGGTCACCGTCAGGGGCTGCGAGGGATCCGCCCCGTCGGTGGCGGAGAGGTGCACCAGCCGGGCGGCGTCGACCCTGCGGGCGGCGTCCGTGACCTCCTCGCCGCCGGAGGTGCAGCCGGCCAGCGGGACCAGTACGACGAGGGCCAGCGTGATGCCGCCGAGACCCGCGATTCCGCGCCTGTCGGCCATGACCGCCTCCCGGGGTTTCGCACGATTGGTCAGATCGTAGGAACCGCCGCCGGTGGAGCGACAACCGAACGGGGCCCCGTTGGGCCGGCAGGGTGAGGCCGTCACTCCGGGGACGCAAAAGGGCCGGCCGTCCCGTGCGGAACGACCGGCCCCGTGCGAGGGGAGCCAGTGCCTACTGGTTCTGGTTCTCGCCCCGGTAGAACTCGAAGACCCAGCCGAAGAGGCCGATCAGGATGATCGGGAGCGACCAGAACATCAGCCACCAGCCGAAGATCACGCCGAGGAAGGCGAGCGCGCCGCCGATCGCCAGCGAGAGCGGCTGCCAGCTGTGCGGGGCGAAGAAGCCCAGCTCGCCGGAGTCGTCCGCGACCTCGGCCTCGGGGTTGTCACCCGCGCCGCTGTCCACCCGGCGGGCGGTGAAGGCGAGGTAGTACCCGATGAACGCGCAGAGCGAGAAGGCGAGGAACAGCGCCGTGGTGCCGGCGGCCTCGATGCCGTGCTCGGAGTTGTTGGTCCACAGGCCGTAGGTGATGGCCATGGCCAGCACGAAGACCGACAGGCCCAGGAAGATCTTTCCCTGTTCCTTCATCAGACGTCGCCCTCCTTCTTGCCCTTGCCCAGCTGCGGGGCGTCGTACTTCGCGGGCGTCACGCCGGCGAGGTGCTTGGCCGGCTCACCGTGGTTCTCCAGGTAGTCCAGCGCGGCGATCTCCGGGTAGTGGAGGTCGAAGGCCGGGGATTCGGAGCGGATCCGGGGCAGCGTGAGGAAGTTGTGCCGCGGCGGCGGGCAGGAGGTCGCCCACTCCAGCGAGCGGCCGTAGCCCCACGGGTCGTCCACCTCGACCTTCTCGCCGTACTTCGCGGTCTTCCAGACGTTGTAGAGGAACGGCAGGATCGACAGGCCGAGCAGGAACGAGCCGATGGTCGAGATGGTGTTCAGCGTGGTGAACCCGTCCGCGGCCAGGTAGTCGGCGTAGCGGCGGGGCATGCCCTCCGCGCCGAGCCAGTGCTGCACCAGGAAGGTGGTGTGGAAGCCGAAGAACAGCGTCCAGAAGGTGATCTTGCCGAGGCGCTCGTCCAGCATCTTGCCGGTCATCTTCGGCCACCAGAAGTGGAAGCCGGCGAACATCGCGAAGACGACGGTACCGAAGACCACGTAGTGGAAGTGGGCGACGACGAAGTACGAGTCCGAGACGTGGAAGTCGATCGGCGGGGAGGCCAGCAGGACACCGGTCAGACCGCCGAAGAGGAAGGTGACCAGGAAGCCGACGGTCCAGAGCATCGGGGTCTCGAAGCTCAGCGAACCCTTCCACATGGTGCCGACCCAGTTGAAGAACTTCACACCGGTCGGGACGGCGATGAGGAAGGTCATGAAGGAGAAGAACGGCAGCAGCACTTGTCCGGTGACGTACATGTGGTGGGCCCACACCGTCACGGACAGACCGGCGATCGCGATGGTGGCCGCGATCAGGCCGGAGTAGCCGAACATCGGCTTGCGGCTGAAGACCGGGATGATCTCCGACACGATGCCGAAGAACGGCAGCGCGATGATGTACACCTCGGGGTGACCGAAGAACCAGAACAGGTGCTGCCAGAGCAGCGCTCCGCCGTTGGCCGGGTCGAAGACGTGCGCACCGAACTTGCGGTCCGCCTCCAGGGCGAACAGCGCGGCGGCCAGCACCGGGAAGGCCAGCAGGACCAGCACCGCGGTCAGCAGGACGTTCCAGACGAAGATCGACATCCGGAACATCGTCATGCCGGGCGCGCGCATGCAGATGATCGTGGTGATGAAGTTGACCGCGCCCAGGATGGTGCCGAAGCCGGAGAAGGCGAGGCCCATGATCCACATGTCGGCGCCGATGCCCGGCGAACGGACCGCGTCGGACAGCGGCGCGTAGGCGAACCAGCCGAAGTCGGCGGCGCCCTGCGGGGTGAGGAAGCCGGCCACCGCGATCAGCGAGCCGAACAGGTACAGCCAGTAGGCGAACATGTTCAGACGCGGGAAGGCGACGTCCGGGGCGCCGATCTGCAGCGGCATGATCCAGTTCGCGAAACCGGCGAACAGCGGCGTCGCGAACATCAGCAGCATGACCGTGCCGTGCATCGTGAACGCCTGGTTGAACTGCTCGTTCGACAGGATCTGGGTCCCGGGACGAGCCAGCTCGGCGCGCATGACCAGGGCGAGGACGCCACCGATCAGGAAGAAGGCGAACGACGTGCCCAGGTACAGCGTGCCGATCGTCTTGTGGTCGGTGGTGGTGAGCCACTTGATGATGGTGGAACCCGGCTTGCGGGTCCGCTGCGCCCCGACCGTGACGGCCCCGGCGCCCCCGCCGGCCGCGGCGGGCTCGTTGAGGATGGTCACTTCTCTTCACTTCCCATGGTCGTGATGCCGGAGGGCACCGCGCCGGTCTGACCCTTGGCCCGCAGGTCCTTCAGGTGCTGGTCGTACTCGGCACGGTCGACGACCTTCACGTTGAACAGCATGCGCGAGTGGTCGACGCCGCAGAGCTCGGCGCACTTGCCCATGTACTCACCCTTGACGGTCGGGGTGACCTCGAACTTGTTCACCACGCCCGGCACGACGTCCATCTTCATCATGAAGTTGATGGGCCAGAAGTCGTGGATCACGTCGCGCGAGGTGAGGCGGAACTGCACCGTCTCGTCGACCGGCAGGTACAGGGTCGGCGGCTGGCCGGGGGTACCCACGTCGTACGCGGCCTGCTGGTTGGCCGGGTCCGGATTCTCGGTGTTCTCGTAGTTGAACGCCCAGCTCCACTGGAAGCCCACCACGTTGACGGTGTGCTGCGGCTTCTCGGACACGGCGATCAGCTTCGACTCGTCGCGGGCGACGAAGTAGAAGAGGACCGAGACGATGATGATCGGGACCGCGGTGTAGAGCGCCTCGATGGGCACGTTGTACCGGGTCTGCGGGGGGATCTGCACACCGGTGCGGCTGCGCCGGTGGAAGATCACGCTCCAGATGATCAGACCCCACATCAGTACGCCGACCACCAGCGCCGCGATCCAGGAGCCCTGCCACATGTGGAGGACCATCGGCCCTTCCTTGGTGACGGGGCTCGGGAGGCCAAGCCTGGGGAGGTCGTTGGCCGAGCAGCCGGTGGCGGTCGCGATGACGAGGCCCAGTGCCAGCGCCTGAGGCAGCTTCCGCCGCATCGTGCGCCGCGGCGAGCGGTCGGAGCCGTTGGGACTCACGTAGCGCCTTCCCGAAGTCTCGCCCGCCTTCGCGTCGCCCCGGAGAGGCTTTCCCCCTCCGGCGACCCGTCCACGGGCACGGTTTGAATGCTTATGCGGGCCAAACCCTACTCCAGCCTTATGCGCTGCTGACGGGCAGGTCCCGGTAACGCGCCGCCCGGACACCCGATCAGGCCCGGCGGTGGCTGCGCCGCAGGTCATCCTAGGCATTAGGGGTCCGTACGCCCGATCGGGGGATGACCTCGGACAACCCGAGTGACGCCCCGTCGGATGCAAACAATCCGGACATTCGGGGTGATCGACTGACGGCCGGTGAGGCGTCGCCGGAGGCCGGAATGCACCCGGGAGTGTCGTTAAATGTGAGCGTGTACTTCGATGTGGCTTCCACCGCACCGCTCCACCCCGTCGCGCGGCAGGCGCTGACCGCCGCGCTGGACGAGGGGTGGGCCGACCCGGCCCGGCTCTACCGCTCCGGCCGGCAGGCCCGGATGCTGCTGGACGCCGCCCGGGAGACCGTCGCCGGGGTGCTCGGCTGCCGGGCCGACGAGATCTCCTTCACCACCAGCGGGACGCAGGCCGTCCAGCTCGGCGTCCTGGGCGCGCTGCACGGCAACCGCCGCCGCGGCCGGCACCTGGTGCACTCCGCCGTCGAGCACTCCAGTGTCCTGCACACCGCCGAGCGGCACCTGGACGGCGGCGGCGAGGTCACCCCGGTGCCGGTCGACCGGTACGGCCGGGTCGACCCGGCCGCCTTCGCCGCGGCGCTGCGGCCGGACACCGCGCTCGCCGTGCTGCAGTCCGCCAACCACGAGGTGGGCACGGTGCAGCCGGTCGCCGAGGCGGCCGCGGGCTGCGGGGACGTGCCGCTGCTGGTGGACGCCGCGCAGAGCGCGGGGCGGGCCGACGTGCCGGCCGGCTGGTCGCTGCTGACGGCGAGCGCGCACAAGTGGGGCGGACCGGCCGGGGTCGGGGTGCTCGCGGTGCGCAAGGGCGTCCGGTACGCCTCGCCGCTGCCGGCCGACGAGCGCGAGGGCGGCCGGGTCCCGGGGTACGTCAACGTGCCGGCCGTCGTCGCGGCGGCGGCCTCGCTGCGGGCGGTGCGGGCGGAGGCGGAGCGGGAGAACGCCCGGCTGCACGAGCTGGTCGAGCGGATCCGGGCCCGGGTGCCGCGGCTGGTGCCCGAGGTGGAGGTGGTCGGCGACCCGGTTCACCGGTTGCCGCACCTCGTCACCTTCTCCTGCCTCTACGTCGACGGCGAGGTGCTGCTCGGCGAGCTGGACCGGGCAGGCTTCGCGGTCTCCTCGGGTTCCTCGTGCACCTCGTCCACGCTGACCCCGAGCCATGTGCTGGCGGCGATGGGCGTGCTCACCGAGGGGAACGTCCGGGTGTCGCTGCCGTTCGGTGCCGCCGAGGCCGACGTCGAGCGGTTCCTGGCCGTGCTGCCGGAGCTGGTGGCCGGCGTCCGCGCCCCGCTGGGTCTGGAGCCGGTCCCGCCGGCGCCGGAGGCGCCGGTGTCGAACGCTCTGGTACTGGACGCGCTGGGCAAGCGGTGCCCGCTGCCGGTGATCGAGCTGGCGAAGCGGATCGGCGAGGTGCCGGTGGGCGGGACCGTCGTGGTGCTGGCCGACGACGAGGCGGCCCGGCTGGACGTCCCGGCGTGGTGCGGGATGCGCGGCCAGGAGTACCTGGGCGAGGCCCCGGCCGCCGGGTACGGCGGCGACCGGGGGGCGGCCTACCTAGTGCGGCGGGTCAGCTGACCAGGTGCGCCCGGACCTCGGCGCCGGCCTCCTCGCCGTAGGCGGCGACGAAGCGCTGCAGGAAGTCGGCCGGGCGCAGCTCGTACTCCTGGGTGCCGACGGTCTCGATCACCAGGGTGGCGAGCATGCAGCCGAGCTGGGCGGCCCGCTCCAGCTCCAGGTTCCAGGAGAGGCCGGCCAGGAAGCCGGCCCGGAAGGCGTCGCCGACACCGGTCGGGTCGGCCTTGGCGGCCTCGGGGGCGCAGCCGACCAGCACCGGGGACTCCCCCTTGCGGTCGATCCGGACGCCCTTGCTGCCCAGGGTGGTGATCCGGGTGCCGACCCGGGTGAGGATCTCCTCGGCGTCCCAGCCGGTCTTGGACTCGATCAGCGCGGCCTCGTACTCGTTGGTGAAGAGGTACGCGGCGCCGTCGACGATCTCGCGGATGTCGTGGCCGTCGAGGCGGGCCAGCTGCTGGGAGGGGTCGGCGGCGAAGGCGTAGCCGCGGGTGCGGCACTCCTGCGTGTGGCGGACCATCGCCTGCGGGTCGTCGGCACCGATCAGCACCAGGTCGAGGCCGCCGACGCGGTCGGCGATCGGCTTGAGCTCGATGTTGCGGGCCTCGGCCATGGCACCGGTGTAGAACGAGGCGATCTGGTTGTGGTCCTCGTCCGTGGTGCACATGAAGCGCGCGGTGTGACGGGTCTCGGAGATGTGGACCGAGTCGCAGTCCACGTTGTTGCGCTCCAGCCAGCTGCGGTACTCGGCGAAGTCCGCGCCGGCCGCGCCGACCAGGACCGGGCGCAGGCCCAGGACGCCCATCCCGAAGGCGATGTTCGGCGCGACGCCGCCGCGGCGGATGTCCAGGGTGTCGACCAGGAAGGACAGCGACACGGTGTGCAACTGCTCGGCGACCAGCTGGTCGGCGAACCGGCCGGGGAAGGTCATCAGGTGGTCGGTCGCGATCGAGCCGGCGACGGCGATACGCACGGGGTCTCCTCTGGATGGCGGCAGGGCCATGGGGCACGGGGGTGTAACCCACCCACGGTACCCGGCACGGGTGGAACCCCGGCAAGACAGCGGGTGCGATACCGGCCGTCCGCTGTCACCCGTCGTCCCCGAAGGTGTACTACCCGGCGGTAGCCCTGGTCGTCCCAGGTCGGCCCGGCCTAGGGTCGCGGGAGAGGGGCCTCCCCGGCCCCCGGCCGAGGCCCGCGGCGGCAGCGCCGCGGCGCCGGTGGATCGGAGTTGATGGCCGATGATGCCTGCTCACCCCCAGCCGCGGGTCCCGTCCGCCCCGCACGGCGACCCGGACGGCGATTCGCTGGCCGCGCTGGTGGACTCCTCGCACCGGCTGCGGCGGTTCTGGCCGCTGCCGCCGGCCGGCGGGACGGAGAGCGCGCCGGCCCCGAACGGGTTCCGCGTTCCCTCCGGGGCGCAGCGGCTGGTCGCCGCGATGCCCGAATACGGTCCCTGACACCGGGTCCGTGTGACCGGGTCCCGTGGGCCGCGGGGACGGACGGGAACCGGAATCGACCGGGGCACGTCACATCCGCGCGGTGCGGCCGCCACGGCGTGCCGACGAACCCTCGGGAGGAAGTGCAGATGGATCTGGAGACCATGCCCCGGCGTTCGGGCCGGGCGCGGGCGACGGCGGCGGCAGGCCTGGCACTGGCGGCGGCCCTCGCCCTGGCCGGGTGCGGCGGCGGGACGGAGTCCGGTTCGGACCGGGCGACCGCCGGTGCGGAGCGGGCCCCGGCGAGCAGCGCCTCCGCCTCCCCCGGCGCGTCCGCCGGTACGACGGACCCGGGCTCCCCGGCCACGACGGCCGCGCCGTCGGCCCCGGCCCCGGTGACCACTCCGCCGGACGACCCGGCGGCCCCCACTCCGGACCCGCGGCCCACCGGCCCCGGGCCGACGGCCGGTGCCACCGGCCCGGGGCAGACCCCGGTGCCGGCGCAGACCCCGCCGGGCTCGGGCGACAACGGCATCGCGGTCGGCGAGCCGGCGCCGAACGGCTCGGGCACCGGCGGGCAGGTGCACCCGGCGATCACCTACCGGGTGGACGGCAGCCGGCTGACGGTCTGGTTCTACGGCGGGGTCTGCCAGCGCTACGCGCTCAAGGCGGACGAGTCGAGGCCGGGCCGGGTGGACGTCCGGGTGACGACCGCGGCACCGGTGCCGGCCGGGCAGGCCTGTGCCGACCTGGCCAGGCGGCAGACCGTGACCGCGGAGCTGAAGCAGCCGCTGCAGGGCCGGGCGGTGACCGATCTGGCGACCGGGCAGGCGGTGCCGCTGGAGGCGGACGCCAAGGCCGGCCCGGACCCGGCGGTCCCGGACGTTCCGGGCGGCCCGTGACACCGTGACGCCCCCGCCGGGGGCGGACACGACGAAGGCGGCCCCGGGGAGGATCCCCGG
>NZ_JBHJRC010000015.1:0-59496 GCF_042261735.1 Kitasatospora sp. NPDC056327
GTTCCCGGGGTGCGCCGCCGTCGTGCCTGCCGGGCCGGCCGGTGCGGGCTAACGAGCCGCCGCGCGGGCGGTCTCGGCCCGCAGGAAGTCCGCAAGCCGGCCGACGCCCTCCGCGATCCGGTCCGGCGTCAGCGAGCTGATGGAGAGCCGGAGCCGCCGCTCCCCGCCGCCGGCCGGGTAGAACGGCGCCATCGGGGTCCAGAGCACGCCGAACTCCCGTGCGCAGCGCTCCATGGCCGCGTCGTCGGCGGCGAACGCCACCGTGAGCACCGCGAAGAAGCCGCCCTCCGGCACGTTCCAGGACAGGCCCAGGCGGGCGCGCTCGGCTGCCGGGAACCTCAGCTCCAGCTCGGCGAGCAACCGGTCCATGGCGGCCGCGTAGTGGGCCGTGGCGGGGGCGTTGGCGGCCCGCAGCCGGCAGTCGTGGGTGAGCAGCATGCCGCCGATGACGGCCTGGCTGAGCGCCGGGGTGTTGACCGTCGTCATGCTCTTCAGCTTCGCCAACTCGTCGGCCAGCAGGGTGCGCCGCCCGCCGGGGCCGGCCACCTCCTGGTCGGCGACGACGTAGCCGAGCCGGGCGCCGGGGAAGCAGGTCTTGGCGAAGGAGCCCAGGTAGACGACCCGGCGGTCGCGGTCCAGTGCCTTGAGGGTGGGCCGCTCCCCCGCGTCCCGGGCGAAGAAGCCGTACGGGTTGTCCTCGATGACGAGCAGGTCCTCCGCGGCGGCCGTCTCCAGCAGCCGGGCGCGGGCCGGCAGGGGCATCGAGGTTCCGGACGGGTTGGCGAAGTCCGGCACCACGTACAGCGCGCGCGGGCGCCGGCCGGCGGCGCGGACCTCCCGGGCGGCGGCGCGCACGGCGGCCGGGTCCGGGCCGCCGTCCGGGCCCTCGGGGACGGGGACGGTGGTCAGGTCGAGCAGCCGGGCGGCGCCGGTGACCCCCACGTAGCAGGGCGAGCTGACCAGCAGGACGTCGTCCGGACCGGCGCAGAGCGCGCGCAGCGTCAGCAGCATGCCCTCCTGGGCACCGACGGTCAGCACGAGCGCCCCGGGGGCCACGGCGAGGTTCTCGTCGTGGGCCAGGGTGCGGGCCACCAGGTCGTTGATGACGCCCTTGGTCGGGCCGTACTGGAACAGCGTGGTGCGGATCGCGTCGCGGTCCAGGCCGGTCGCGGCCAGGTGGTCGAGGTAGGCGTCCAGGTAGGCGGGCACGTCCTCGGGCTCGAAGAAGCCCTCGTACGGGCGACCGGGGGCGAAGGAGACCGCCTGCGGGTAGCGGGTGGTGACCTCGTTGAGGAAGGTCATCGCGTCCAGCAGCGGGTCCGCGAGGGAGGCGTGCAGCTCCGCTAGCGGCAGGGTGACGGGCCGTCCGGCACCCGGAGCGGCGGACGGCGGCACGGCGGACGGCGACGGCACCGGGGCGGCGGCGGGCGCGGGGGCGCTCACGCGAGGGCCTCCCGCAGCCGGGCCGCGGCGTACGCCTGGGCCTCGGCGGCGCCGTCCAGCGTGCCGGTCATCGCGAAGAACCCGTGCGGCATGCCGTCCCAGCGGCGCAGCTCGACGGGGACCCCCGCCGCGTCCAGCGCCCGCGCGTACTCCTCGCCCTCGTCCCGCAGCGGGTCGTACTCGGCGGTGATGACGGTGGCGGGCGGCAGGTCCGTCAGGTCCGGGGCGCGCAGCGGGGAGGCGTGCGGGTGGGCGCCGTCGGCCGGGTCGGCCAGGTAGTTGCCCCAGTACCAGGCGACCGAGCGGCGGTTGAACAGCGCCGGGTCGTCGTGCTCGCGCAGCGAGGGGGTGTCCGCCAGGGCGTCGGTGTTCGGGTAGACGAGCAGCTGGTGGCGCAGGGCCGGGCCGTCCTCGTCCCGGGCCAGCAGGGCGAGCACGGCGGCGAGGTTGCCGCCCGCGCTGTCGCCGGCGACGGCGAGGCGGCCGGCGTCCAGGCCGAGCCCGTCCGCGTGGGCGGCGAGCCAGCGGGCGGCGGCGGCGCTGTCGTGGACGGCGGCGGGGAACGGGTGCTCGGGGGCGAGGCGGTAGCCGACCGAGGCGGTCGCGCAGCCGACCGCGTTGGTCAGCGCGCGGCAGATCGCGTCGCTGGTGTCGGGCGAGCCGAGGGTCCAGCCGCCGCCGAACAGGTAGAGCAGGACGGGCGGGCGGCGGCCGTCGGCGGGCGGCGCGGGCCGGTACAGGCGCAGTGCGAGCTCGCCGCCGGGGCCGGGGAGGCGGTGCTCCTCGACGGCGGCGACGGGCTCGGGGGTGCCGGCGGCGGCGCGGATGTCGGCGAGGTCGGCGGCGCGGGCCTCGGCCACGGTGAGGCTGTAGAGCGGGGCCGTGCCGGCGCTCGCACGGCGGTCGCGCAGCGCCTGGGCCTGGGGGTGCAGGGGCATCGGGGTTCCTCGGGGCGGCTGGTCGCCCGGCGCCGGGGCGCCGGGCGGGTGGGCCTGGTCAGCGGTCGGCCTCGACGTAGACGGTCTCGTCGGTGCGGAAGGGGGTGTCCAGGTCGGCGACGTCGGGGCGGGCGCCCTCGCGGTAGGCGCAGTGGCGGATCCCCCCCTCCTCGAAACCGGCCAGGGTGAGCACGTGCTTCAGCTCGTCGAGGTCGTAGATCCACTGGTGACCGTAGTACCGGAAGATCTGGTTGACCAGGAAGGCGGGCCGCGCGGGCATCGGCGGACCGAAGCCGGTGGTGACCAGCCGGCGGCGGTGCCGGGTGAGGAAGCCGTTCCCGGTGGCGTAGCCGACCAGGTAGCGGGCGAGGTCCGGGGTGGTGATCCGCAGGACGCCGCCGGGGCGCAGCACCCGCCGGGCCTCGCGCAGCCAGCCGACCGCGACGGGCATGGTGACGTGCTCGATGAGGTGCTCGGCGTAGACCCAGTCGACGCTGGCGTCGGCGAAGGGCAGCGGCTCGGAGACGTCGAGCTGGGTGAACCAGCGGTCGCCGTCGACCCGGTAGAGCGTGCCGGGTGCGGTGACGGCGTCCGGGCCGCGCAGGGCGGTGAGGTCGGTGCCGAGGCCGGCCGGGTGGGCGGTGCGGAAGGCGGCGAACTCGATGCCGGTGATGCCGAGGTCGGTGAAGTCGCGGTGGTCGTACGGGAGCCCGCCGGCGGCGGGCTCCAGCGTGCGGCAGGTGGCGACGTCGGCGCTGAACCGGTCGAGCTGCCCGGCGAGGCCGTCGGGGTCGTCCCAGTCCCAGCCGGGGAAGGCTTCCTGCTTGGTCATGGTCTCGGGTCTTTCGTGAGGTCGTTCGGGGTGCTGTGCGCGCACGGGGCGTCAGACCGGCCAGGGCGCGAGGGCGGTGCGGTCCAGGTCGCCGGCGGTGGGCCGGCCCAGCAGCGCCATGGTGTGCTCCAGTTCGTCGCGCAGCAGGCCGAGCACCTCGCCGACGCCGTGCTCGCCGCCGGTCGCCAGGCCCCAGAACGCCGGGCGGCCGACCAGGACGGCGCGGGCACCGAGGGCGAGGGCGACGGCGATGTCGGCGCCGCCGCGCACGCCGCCGTCGAGCAGCGCCGGGATGTGCGGCGGCAGGGCGTCGACGACCTCGGGCAGGGCGGCGAGGGCGGGCAGGGCGCCGTCGAGCTGGCGGCCGCCGTGGTTGGAGACGACGACCGCGTCGATCCCGTGGTCGGCGGCGCGCCGGGCGTCCTCCGCGGTCAGCACGCCCTTGAGGACCAGCGGCAGCCTGCTGCGTTCGCGCAGCCAGGCGAGGTCGGCCCAGGTCAGGGTGGGGTCGAACTGCTCGCGCGCGTGCTCGGCGATGCCCGAGCCGCCCCGGTCCGCGCGGTGGGTGGCGCTCATCAGGGCGGGGTCGAGGTTGACGGCGCGGACTTCCGGCGGGACGGCGAAGCCGTTGCGCAGGTCGCGCAGCCGCCGGCCGATCCGGGGGGCGTCGACGGTGAGCAGCAGGGCGCCGAAGCCGGCCGCCTCGGCGCGTTCGACGAGGGAGGCGAGGGCGTCGCGGCGGCGGAGCCAGTAGAGCTGGAGCCAGAGGGGTCCGGTCGCGGCGGCGGCGATCTCCTCCAGGGGGGTACTGGCGAAGATCCCGGCGACGAGCAGGGCGCCTGCCTTTCCGGCCGCCCGGGCGGTCGCGGTTTCACCGTCCGGATGGACCAGCCGGTGGTAGGCCATCGGGGCAATTCCCACCGGCAGCGCGAGCGTTGTGCCGAGCAGGTCGACGGCCGGCGTGCAGACGGAGACGTCGACGAGCGTGCGCGGGCGGAACGCGTAGCGTCCGAACATTTCCCGGTTGGCCGCCGCAGTGCGTTCCGCACCGGCGCCGCCTTCGATGAAGTCCCAAATTTCTGGGGGCAGTTGATCGCGCGCCGCGCGTTCGATCCCGGCCAGCGTGAGTGGTGTCACGGGCGTCCTCGTTCCCGGGCCGGCCGCGCTCGGACCGGCCCACGGGTCGGCAGCGTAGGAGGTCTGGACCTGATTGGTATAGACCTTGATTTGACCAAACGTCTGTGCAATGGTCTGGCAACGGAATTGGACGTTATTGCTCGCGTTGACACGCGAAACACCGTTCAGGTGTCCATGACAAATCTCCTCACGTGTGGAGTGGCGTTGACCGGCTTTTCCCCTTCTTCACCGCCGCACGCCTCACCCCCGCACGCCGATGCTCCCGCCGACTGGGTCGACCGGGTGCTGTTGGCCGGCCCCGGGGGTGAGGAGTGCCTCCGCTTCGGCACGCCCGTCGACCGCGACGCCCTGCGCGCACTGGTCGCCGAGCAGGCCGGGCGGCTCACCGCGTCCGGCCTCGGCCCGGGCGGCACGGTCGCCCTGCGGCTGCCGCCCTCGCTGGGCTTCGTCGCGGCGCTCCTGGCCGCGTGGCGGCTGCGGGCCCAGGTGGCCCTGCTGGACCACCGGCTGACCGACCACGAGGTCGAGCTGGCGGTCGCCCGGCTCGCGCCGCAGGTGCTGGTCGGCTCCGCCTCCCGCCCCGCGGCGGCGCTGCGCGGCTACTCACTGGTCGACCCGGTGCCCGTCCGGCTGCCCGCCGGACGGCCCGCCGCGACCGGCCACGCGCTGGTCCAGCTCAGCTCGGGCTCGACCGGCCCGGCCAAGGTGATCGCCCGCACCGCGAGCGACCTGATCCGCGAACTCGACTGCTACCGCAGGCTGGCGGCGTTCCCCGGCGAGGGCGAGCGGGTGGTCCTGCTCTCCTCGGTGGTGCACGTGCTCGGCCTGGTCGGCGGGCTGCTCAACAGCCTGCACGCGCGCGCCCCGCTCACCGTCCCGGACCGGATGACGGCGGCCGGCATCCTCGCCGCGGTCGCCGGCGACCACCGGCCGACCACCGTCGTCGGCGTCCCCTTCCACGCCGAGCTGCTGGCCGGCGCGTCCGGCCCGCCGGAACTGCCCCAGCTGCGCCGGATGGTGGTGGCCGGCGAACTCGTCCGGCCGGGCCTGGCCGCCGCGTTCACCGCGCGGTACGGCGTCCCGCTCGGCACCATGTACGGCATGACCGAGACCGGGGTGATCGCCACCGACCTGGACGGCACCCTGCACCCGGCCAAGCAGCCCGTGCACGGCATGGAGTTCCGGCTCGTCGCCGGCGAGCTGCAGCTGCGCACCGCGGCCTCCCCCTACCCCGGGCTCGACGACCCGACCCGCTGGGCGGACGGCTGGCTGCACACCCGCGACGCCGCCGTCCTGGACGCCGGCACCGGCCTGGTCACCGTGCTGGGCCGCCGGGACTCGCAGGTCTCGATCGGCGGTCTCAAGGTGGACCTCACCGAGGTCGAGCGGACCCTCGCCGCACTGCCCCGGGTCCGCGAGGCCGTCGTGGTCTTCGACGACGGCGCGATCGAGGCCTACCTCTCCGCCGAGGACGACGCCGACCGGGCGCTCGTCCAGGACGGGCTCGCCCGGCAGCTCGCCGCCTACAAGCGGCCGCGCCGACTGGCCTTCCTCCCCCAGCTGCCCCGCACCGCCACCGGGAAGCTGCTCCGCGACCCCGCCGCGCTGCGCGCCGCCGCCGCCGCCGACTGACCCGGCGCACCCGGCCGCGATCCTCCTCCACCCGCACCGCCGAACCGGCCCAACGGGCAGCGGTGATTCCCCAACGGGCAGCCACGGACTTCCCGTTCGGGAACACCCGGGCCCGCCGGGGCCGTGTTCATCTCCCCGACAAAAACCACCGCGCGCACCGTCGTGCGCCCGGACAGAAGGAGCCCCCCATGCAGGACAGCATCCGCGCGTTCGTCCTCGCCGCGCTGGCCGAGATGCAGTACGACGTCTCCGAGGTCACCGGCGACACCGACCTCGGCCCGGCCGGCCTGGACCTCGAATCGCTCGCCCTGGCCGACCTCTCGGTCCAGGTCGAGGACGAGTACGGGGTCAAGTTCGACCTCGACGAGATGGAGACCACCGCGCTGATGACGCTCGACGAGTTCACCGCCGACGTCGCGGCCCGGATCGCCGCCGCCACCGCCACCGCCGCCTCGGGCAGCCCGGCGTGACCGAGGTCGCCCGCCCCGACCGGACCGAGGTGCTGACGATGCTCGCGGCGTTCGGGCAGCGCGCCGTCGAGGAGGTCCCGGACGAGCTCGGATCGCTCGAACTCACGTGGCTGATAGCCGAGTTCGAGCAGCGCTACGGCATCGAGCCGGACCTCGACGACGAGGCCTTCGAGGCCGTCCGCACGGTGGACGACGCCGTCGAGGTGTTCCGCGCGGCCGTCCGCGCGGCCGGCGGTCCGGCCGTCGGGGCCGACGCCGGCACCGGAACCGGCTCCGCGGCGGGAGCCGCCCGGTCATGAACCGCCATGCCCCGTCCGCCGTCCGGCCCGTGGTGACCGGCGTCGGCGTGCTCAGCGCGGCCGGCGACGGCCCCGCCGCGCTCGCCGAGGCCGTCGTCCACGGAAAGGCCGCGTTCGGCACGGTCACCCGGTTCGACGTCTCGGCCCGCCGGACCACGCGCGCCGCGCTGCTGCCCGAGCCGCGCCCGCTCGCCGACGCCGTGCTCGACGCCGTGGGTCAGGCCTGCCGGCAGGCCGGCCTGGACCCGGCGGGCCCCGGCGACGGCCCACCGGTGCTGCTCGCCCTGCACAGCGACCTGCACACCCGCGCCACCGCCGGGGCGGTCGCCGCCGGTGCCGCCGCGGCCTGGGGCACCCCCGGGGTCACCCGGACCTACACCGGTGCCTGCGTCGCGGCCGGCACCGCCGTCGCCGACGCGGCCGCGCTGGTCGCCGCCGGCCGCCACCCCCGGGTCCTGGTCGCCGCCGGACACCTGGTCGAACCGGGCGTCTTCGCCGCCTTCGACGCCGGCCGCGCGCTGGCCCGCGACGGCGAACTGCGCCCGTTCAGCACCGGCCGCACCGGCACCCTGCTCGGCGACGCGACCGCCGCCGTGCTGGTCGAGGCCGAACCGGAGGCCGAGCGGCGCGGCGCGCCCGTACTCGCCCGGCTGGCCGGCTGGGGCCGCACCGGCGACGCCCACCACGTCTGCCGCCCCCACCCGACGGGCGACGGCGTGGCCCGGGCCGTCGAGGCGGCGCTGGCCCGGGCCGGCATCGCCCCGGAGGAGGTCGGCTACGTCAACGCCAACGGCACCGGCTCCCCGCTGTCCGACCGGGCGGAGGCCGACGCGCTGCGCCGGGTCTTCGGCGCGCACACCGCGCGGCTGCCGGTCAGTTCCAGCAAGGCCGTGCACGGCCACGCCCTGGAGGCCTCCGCACTGCTCGAACTCGTCGTGACCGTCCAGACGCTGACCGAGGGCCTGCTGCCGGTCAACGCCGGCTGGCTCGGCCCCGACCCGGAGATCGGCCTGGACCTCGTGCTCGACGGCCCGCGCGCCGCCCGGCCGCGCTACGCGCTCACCCTCAACTCCGCCTTCGGCGGCGCCAACACCGCACTCCTGGTGGCCGCCCGATGACCGCGCTGCGCATCCTCGCCGAGGCCGCCTGGCCCGACCCCGACGCCCGCGGGCCCGAGCAGTTGCCCCCGCTGCCCGGCTTCGCCGCGTCCTCCTTCAACCCCCTGGTGGCCGAGACCGCCGAACGCTGCCTGCGGGCCCGGCACGGCGCGGCCCCGGCCCCCGGCCGGACCGCCCTGCTGCTGGCCAGCGCGAGCGGCGACCGCGCCACCGCCCGCGCCATCGACGAGGCCGCCGCCGACACCGGCCGGCGGATGCCGCCGCTGCTCTTCTTCCAGTCCAACCCGAACGCCGTGCTCGGGCACATCGCCGCCCGCTGGGGCCTGACCGGCCCGGTGGTGGCGATCAGTCCGACCCTGGTCCCGCCGCCCGGGAGGGTCCCGCAGGACGCGTTGGACCTCGCCGAGCAGCTGCTCGCGGACGGCGACGCCGACCAGGTGCTCGTCATCGCCGCCGAACAGGCGGACACCGACGGCACCGAAGACGGCGCCGCCGCCCCCGACGGCGCGCCCGGCGGCACCCACGGCCCGGCCGGTCCGGACGGCAGCGGCAGCGGCAGCGGCAGCGGAACCACCGACCGGGCCGTCGCCCTGCTGGTGGCCCTCGCCTGACCCCGCGCCCTCGCCCGGCCCCGCGCCCTCCCCCCTCCACCCGAACCGGAGCCCGACCGACCCGAACCCGCCGAACCCCCGCGCACCACCGGCGCGAGCGGTCCCCCACCCGCCGCGTCCCGCCGCCGCACACCCGCACCCGCACGCCCCGCACGCCCGCACCCCGGGAGGGATCCACCCCGTGAGCATCCGCAGTATCCGCACCCTGCTGGCCGACGACCCGGCCGTCGGCGCCGGCAACGTCCTCACCAGCCGCCTCGCACTCGGCCTCGGTCTCGACGAGCCGCTGCTGACCTTCGACACGCCGGTGGACGACCACGCCGCCTGGCAGCCCTTCACCCTCACCGAGCTGGACCGCGCCGTCCGCGCCCGGGCCGCCGCCCTGCACGGCCTCGGCATCGGCCGCCGCGACCCGGTGGTGGTGTACGCGGGCGACGCCGCCGACCACGTGCTCTCCTTCCTGGCGCTCGCCCGGCTCGGCGCGATCCCCGCGCTGCTCAACCCCAACCTGGACGGCGAGCGGGCCGCCCGCTACATCGCCAAGCTCGGCCCGGTCGGCGTCCTCGCCGACGAGGCGCACCTGGCCGCGCTGGCCGGCCACGAGACCGGCGCCCCGGCCCTCCCGGAGATCTCCACCCTCGGCTCCGGCGACCCGGAGGCCGCCCCCGAGCCCTACCGGCACTGGTCCGGCGACCCGGTGGCGATCACCCACTCCTCCGGCACCACCGGCATGCCCAAGGCCGTGGTGCACTCGCACGCGAGCCTGTACGCGGCGATCCGCCACCGCGCCCGGCTGCCCCGCCCGCAGGGCCAGGAGCGGATGCTCAGCGCGCTGCCCGCGCCGCACGCCGCCACCCTGATCGCGGTCAACCTCGCGCTCGCCTCGCACACCGAACTCGCCGTGCTCTCCAGCCAGTCCGGCGCCGGCGTGCTGGACGCGATCGAGCAGTGGCGCCCCACCGGCGTGGTCGGCTTCGCCGCCACCTGGGCCGACCTCGCCCACCACGACCTGGCCGCGCGGAAGCTGGACTCGGTCGCGCTCTGGTGGAACACCGGCGACTGCGCCCACGAGGTGCACATCCGCCGGCTGGTCGCCGCCGGCAGCCGCGCCTCGGTGACCCGCGAGGGCCGGGTCCGGGTGCCCGGCTCGCTGTTCGTGGACGGCCTCGGCTCCACCGAGATGGGCCACTCGCACTTCTTCATCACCCACGGCCCGGACACCGAGCGGTACGGCCGCTGCGTGGGCCGCCCGCACGCCTTCGTCGACTGCGAACTGGTCGGCCCGGACGGCGAGCCGCTCGGCCCCGGCGAGGTCGGCGAACTCGCCACCACCTCACCGACCCTGGCGCTCGGCTACTGGAACGACTCCACCACCACCTACCGCACCCGGCTGCGCGGGCGCTTCCTCACCGGCGACCTCATGTACCGGGACGAGGAGGGGTACTACTACCACGTCGACCGGGCCGTCGACTCGGTCGAACTCGCCGACGGCAAAAGGCTGTTCACCGCGATGTCGGAGGAGCGGGTGCTGGCCGCCTGCCCCGACGCGCTGGACTGCACGGTGGTCGCGGTCCGCGACGGCGACCGGGTGGTCACCGACGTCCTGCTGATCCTGGCCGCCGGCGCCGACCCGGCCGCCGACCGCACCAAGGCCGTCACCGCCGCCCTGGACGAGGCCACCGCGGCCACCGTCCGCCAGGTCGTCGTGGTCGCCGGGGACGACATCCCGGTCGGCCCGACCGGCAAGGTGCGCAAGGTGCTGCTGCGCCGGCGCTACCTCGACTCGGTCGCCGGAGCGGACACCGCCGGGACCCCGGCCGTCACCGCCGGAGCGGGCGCGTGAGCGCCGCCGCGGTCCGCGCCGCCCGCCGCCCCGGCGCCGTGGTCACCGGCCTCGGCCTGGTCACCCCGCTCGGCCGCAAGCCCGCCGAGGTCTTCGACGCGCTGACCGCCGGACGCTCCGGCATCCGCGCCCTGCCCGAGGGCCACGCCGCCCACGGCTGGCTGACCGCCGCCGGCATCGCCCCGGCGGTGGACGGCCGCGAGGTGCTGCCGCCCACCGAGACCCGCTGCGTGGACCGGTTCGTGCTGCTCGCGCTGGCCGCCGCCGACGACGCGCTCGCCGACGCCGGCATCGTGGTCGGCCGGGACGCCGACCCGCACCGCACCGCCGTGGTCCTGGCCACCGGCGGCGGCGGGCTGGAGACCTTCGAGCAGCAGTCCCACCGGCGCCTCGAACGCGGCCGCCCCGGTGTCAGCCCGTACCTGCTGCCCGGCATGCTCTCCAACATGGCCACCGCCCGGATCGCCATCAAGCACGGCATCCGCGGCTTCAGCACGGCCATCGTGACGGCCTGCGCGGCCGGCGCCCAGGCCGTCGCCGAGGGGCTGCGGCTGATCCGCGCCGGCGACGCCGACGTGGTGGTGTGCGGCGGCACCGAGTCCTCGCTGCACCCGACGATCGCCGCCGCGTTCACCAACGCCCGTGCGCTGTCATCCGGCTGGGAAGACCCCGCACAGGCCAGCCGGCCCTTCGACAGCCGCCGCAACGGCTTCGTGCTGGGCGAGGGCAGCGCCGTCCTGATCCTGGAGAGCCCCGAGCACGCCGCCGCCCGCGGCGCCGCCGGCTACGCCGAGCTCACCGGCTGGGGCGCCTCCACCGACGCCCACCACCCCACCATGCCGCGCCCGGACGGCGCGGGCGCCGCCGACGCGATGCGCGCCGCGCTCGCCAACGCGGGCCTGGCACCGTCCGCCGTCGGCTACGTCAACGCCCACGGCACCGGGACCAAGCTCGGCGACGTCGCCGAGACCGCCGCGCTGCGCGCCGTCTTCGGCGAGCACCGGCCCGCGGTCAGCTCCACCAAGGGCGCCACCGGCCACCTGCTGGGCGCCGCGGGGGCGCTGGAGGCCGCGGTCACCGTGCTCGCGCTGGCCCGCGGCACCCTGCCGCCCACGCTCAACCTCGACGAGCCGGACCCGGCCTGCGACCTGGACCACGTCCGGGGCGCGGCCCGCGCCGTCCCGCTCACCGCGGCCCTGAGCAACGCCTTCGCCTTCGGCGGGCACAACCTCAGCCTGGTCTTCGAGCCCGCCTCCACCGCGTCCCTCCGCTGACACCGCCCGGCTCGGCGGCACGGACACCCGTGCCAGGCCCCTCGTCAACTCGCGACCCCCCGGGGGAGATCCCGTTGTCCATCCAGTCCATCGCCCATGTCGAGTACCACTGCGCCGACGCCGACGCCACCGCCGCGGAGCTCTGCGCCGACTACGGCTTCGCCGCCGTCCCGCCCGAGCCCGAACAGCTCGCCACCGCCGAGTCCGCGAACGCGCGCACCGTCCTGCTGCGCCAGAGCGGCATCCGCTTCCTGCTGCGCTCCGCCACCGACCCGGCCCACCCGGTGGCCCGCTACGCGGCCCGGCACGGCGAGGGCGTCGCGGCCCTCGCGCTCTCCTGCCCCGACCCGCAGGCCGCCCTGGACCGTGCCGAACGGCACGGCGCCCGGGTGCTGGACCGGGCCGGCGGCCTGGTGGCCGGGTTCGGCGACACCGCGCTGCGCTTCGTCCCGGAGTCGGCGGCCGCGCCCGAGCCCGCCGACGGCCGCTCCGAGCGGCTGCTGGACGCCCTCGACCACGCCGCGATCTGCGTCCCGGCCGGCGAGCTGGCGAACGCGGTGAAGTTCTGCGAGGCCGCGCTCGGCATGCACCGGATCTTCGGCGAGTACATCGAGGTCGGCGAGCAGGCGATGGACTCCAGCGTCGTCCAGAGCGCCTCCGGCGAGGTCACCTTCACCCTCATCGAGCCCGACACCACCCGCCGCCCCGGCCAGATCGACACCTTCCTCGCCGACCACGACGGCGCCGGCGTCCAGCACCTGGCGTTCCGCACCGAGGACATCGCCACCGCCGTGCGCACCGTCCGCGGGCGCGGCGTGGCCTTCCTCACCACCCCCGGCACCTACTACGACGCGCTCGCCGAGCGCCTCGGCGCCACCGCCATCCCCGTGGAGACCCTGCGCGAGCTGGACGTGCTGGTCGACCAGGACCACGGCGGACAGCTGTTCCAGATCTTCGCCCGCTCCACCCACCCCCGCCGGACGTACTTCGTGGAGCTGATCGAGCGCCAGGGTGCCGGCACGTTCGGCACCGCCAACATCAAGGCCCTCTACGAGGCCGTCGAGCGGCAGCGCGCCGCCGCCTCCGTCTGATCCCACCCGCGCCGTCACCGTACTGGAGGCCCGACCCCCCATGACCACCGCACCCGAGTTCCACCTCACCGAGGCCGAACGCGCCCTGCTGCCCACCCCCGAGGAGGTGGCCGGCTACCTGGAGCACGGCTTCTACCTCTCCCGCAGGCTGTTCAGCGACGAGGAGCTGGACACCCTGCAGGCCGCCACCGAGCGGTACTACGAGGGCCACCGCGACCGCGAGCTGCCGGTCCGGCCGCCGCGCCTGGCCTCCTGGGACCCCTCGCACGGCCCGGTCCAGCGGCACAACGACTACGTGCACTACGAGAGCGACGCCATCGGCGCCGTCCTGCGCAAGCCGCTGCTCGGCGCCGTCGCCGCGCTGCTCGCCGAGGCCGAGGAGATCCGGATCTTCCAGGCGACCCTCATCTACAAGCCGCCGGTGCCGCAGGAGCCCAGCAACCAGGTGCCGTGGCACTTCGACAAGCACTACTGGCAGACCTCGACCTCGGAGCGGATGCTCACCGCGTTCCTGCCGTTCCACGACTGCGCCGAGGAGAACGGCACCATCACCATGGTGGACGGCAGCAACCGCTGGAAGGAGCTGCCCTCCGAGGAGGACTCCACCCGGCACTTCGCCGACCGCGACAACTCCGAGCTGGACGGCATCCTGGACGCCAACGCGGCGTACAACGGCACCGTGGTCCGCAAGGTCCCGATGATCATCCCGCGCGGGCACGTCAGCTTCCACCACTGCCTCACCTACCACGGCAGCGGCCCCAACCTGGCCTCCTACCCGCGCCGGGCGGTCTCGCTGCACCTCCAGGACGGCGGCAACGAGTACCGGCCGGCCACCCGCCCGGACGGCGGGACGGTGGTGTACAACCACGACGTGCTGGTCCGCCGCACCGCCGACGGCCGCCCCGACTACGCCGACCCCGACTTCTGCCCGACCGTCTGGCGGGGCGCCCGGTGACGACCACGGCACCGGGGACGGCACCGGCGGCTGCCCCCGCCGGGGCCGTCCCCCCGGCCCCCGCCGTCGCCGCCCTCGACACGCCCGAGCGGCGGTACCGGATGCTGCGGCTGATCCGCTCCTTCGAGGAGCGGGGGCTCGACCTGGTGAAGTCCGGGGTGATCACCGGCGGCATCCACCCGTACATCGGGCAGGAGGCCGTCGCGGTCGGCGTCTGCGCCGCGCTCGGCGCCCGGGACCGGCTCGCCTCCACCCACCGCGGGCACGGCCACGTCCTGGCCCGCGGCCTGGAGCCGGCCCGGCTGCTGGCCGAGCTGGCCGGACGGACCGGCGGCTCGAACCGCGGCCGGGGCGGCTCGATGCACGCCGCCGACCTGCGGCTGGGCATCCTCGGCGCCAACGGCATCGTCGGCGCCGGCGCGCCGATCGCGGTCGGCGCCGCCTGGGCCGACCTGCGGGCCGGCTCGGACGCGGTCGCGGTCGCCTTCTTCGGCGACGGCGCGCTCAACCAGGGCGTGCTGCTGGAGTCGCTCAACCTGGCCGCGATGTGGCGGCTGCCGGTGCTCTTCGTCTGCGAGAACAACGGCTACGCGACCACCCTGCCCGCCGGCACCGCGGTGGCCGGCAGCGCGACCGGCCGGGCCGCCGCGTTCGGCATCCCGGCCGCCGAGGTCGACGGCATGGACACCGAGGCGGTCCGGACCGCCGCCGAGGAGGCCGTCGCCCGGGCCAGGGCCGGCGGCGGGCCGGGCTTCCTGGAATGCCGCACCTACCGGTTCGAGGGCCACCACACCATGGAACGGCGGATGAAACTGCACTACCGCACCCCCGAGGAGGTGGCCGCCTGGCGCGAGCGCGACCCGCTCCCCCGGGCCGCCGCCGCGATCGGCGCCGAACGGGCCGCCGCGCTGGACGCCGAGGTGGCCGCCGAACTCGCGGCCGCCGAGGAGTTCGCGCTCGCCTCCCCGCACCCGGACCCGGCCGGGGCCGCCGACCACCTGTACGCCTCCGGCCTGCGGCCCCGGGCAGGGGTGGTGGCATGAGGCTCTCCTACACCAAGGCGCTCAACCGGGCGCTGGCCGACGAGCTGGCCGGCGACCCCGCGGTCTGCGTGTTCGGCGAGGACATCGGCGCCGGGATGGCCGGACCCACCCTGGGTCTGCTGGACCGGTTCGGGCCGGAGCGGATCGTCGACACCCCGCTCTCCGAGCAGGCCTTCACCGCGATGGCGCTCGGCGCGGCCCTGGCCGGGCGGCGGCCGGTGCTGGAGTTCCAGATCCCCTCGCTGCTGTTCCTGGTCTTCGAGCAACTGGTCAACCAGGCGCACAAGTTCTCGCTGATGACCGGCGGTCAGGCGGGCGTCCCGCTGACCTGCCTGGTCCCCGGCTCGGGCTCCCGGGACGGCTGGGCGGGCCAGCACTCGGACCACCCGTACAGCCTGTTCGCGCACGCCGGGATGAAGACCGTCGTGCCGGCCACGCCGACCGACGCCTACGGGCTGCTCCGCTCGGCGATCCGGGACCCCGACCCGGTGGTGGTCTTCGCGCCGGCCGCCGCGCTGGCGGTGCGCGAGACCGTCACCTGGGAGCTGGCCCCGGTGCCGCTGGGCAGCGCCCGGGTGCACCGCGCCGGCACGGACGTCACCCTGGTCGCCGTCGGACACCTGGTGCACGACGCGCTGGCGGTGGCCGAGGAGCTCGCCGGGGAGATCTCGGTCGAGGTGTTCGACCCGCGCACGCTGTACCCGTTCGACTGGGACGCGCTGGGCGCCTCGCTGGAGCGCACCGGACGGCTGGTGGTGATCGACGACTCCAACCGCAGCTGCGGGATCGGCGCCGAGGTGCTGGCCACCGCCGCCGAGGAGTTCCGGCTCGACGCCCCGCCGCGCCGGGTGACCCGGCCGGACGGCACGGTCCTGCCGTTCGCCCCGGTGCTCGACCGGGCGCTGCAGCCGGACCGGGAGCAGCTGCGGCACGCGCTGCGCGCCGTCATGAAGTGAGCAACCGCCGGCGACGGGCCCGGGGGCGGCCGTGAGGTTCCCCCGGGCCCGTCGCCGTGTCAGAGCACCTTGGGCACGGCCGCGAGCAGGTCCGGCAGCTCGTCCGACGGCTCCCGGTGACGGTGCAGCACGGCCCGCCCCTCCGTGCCGCGCAGCCGGGCGGCCAGCCGGGCCGGCAGCACCGCGGTGACCAGCAGACCGGTGCCGCCGAACCCCTCGACGCACCAGGAGACCCACGGCAGCGGGTAGTTGGCGGTCGGGCTGAAGAACACCGGCCGCTCGCCCTGGAAGCGCACGTCGTACAGGCCGAAGCGGCTCCAGTTGGAGAAGCTGAACCGGCGACGGGCCGGGTCGAAGCCGAGCGGCACGCACGAGGCCAGCCGGTCGCGGCCGAGCTCGGCCAGGAACAGCTGGTTGGCGCGCAGGTTGAGGTGCCCCTCGGCGTACTCGGACACCGCGGTGCGCAGTGCGCCGGCGAGCACGGCCGGGCCGTCCGCCGGGTCGTACGGCAGGTGGATGTCGCCGAGCAGGTTGCCGATCAGGGTGTCCGGCAGCCCGAGCGGGCGGCGGACGTTGACCGGGACGGTGAGCCAGCGGGTCTCCCGGTCGCCGTCCAGCTCCCGCAGGCTGTGCACGACATGGGCGCAGACCGCGTCGCCGGAGGAGAGCCAGCGGCCGGCCCCGGCGGCGAACTCCTCGCGCATCCGGGCGATCTCGGCGTCGCCGAAGTACAGCTGAACGGTGCGGTTGGCGCGCGGCCCGGCCGCCACCTCGCGGTCCAGCAGCGCGCGCTCGTCCGGACCGGGGACCCGGAAGCCGGGCCGGCCGCAGTCCTCGGCGGGCAGCACCCGGTCGAGCAACGCGTCCTGGTCCTCGACGAGTTCGACGTCCGGCAGCTCCTCGCCCTCGACCGCCGCGGCCCAGGCGCGCAGCAGCAGGGCGAAGCTGTGCAGGTCGCCGATCGCGTGGTGCCAGGAGCAGCCGATCACGGTGCCGCCGTCACCGGTGCGGGTGACCCGGACGCTCAGCAGCGGTCCGCCGCCGGTGCGGGCGGCCCGGGCGTCCAGCGGGTCGACGTGCTGGGCGCCGGGCGCGGTGACCCGCCCCATGGAGGCGGCGAGCGTGCCGTCGATCCGGTAACTCACCATCGGGACACCGGAGTCGTCGCAGACCGCCTCCAACACCCCGTCGACGGTGCGCAGTCGGCCGCCGAAGACCGGGACGCGCTCCAGCGCCCGGGCCAGGCCGGCGGCGAGCCGGTCCTCGTCGAGCATCCGCTCGAAGAACAGCACGACCGAGACGGAGAGGTCGGCGTACATGGTGTCGGACAGGCCGCAGCGGACCACCGTCCCGGAGGCGTTGCCGGATCTGACGGTGCGGGTTTCACGCAGCTGTGGCCAGACGCTCATCGACACATCCCGGGGCTGTTGGAGAGGCTTGTCGTGCGGAGTGCCCCGGACGACCGTGCAGATCACTCCGAACGATAGGGCAGGGTCATGGCAGCGATCCAGTGGTCCAGTCCAATTCCGTGGTATCGGACCGGACGGACGGTACGGAACACCGGTGAGCGGGCCGCGCGGGCCCCGCCGGACTAGAATCCGAACCATGGGAGAGCGCCCGGGCGCGCCCGCCGCGCCGCCCCTGGTCCTCGTCACCGACACGGATTCGCAGCTGATCGACCCGCGCCGGGCGTACCACGTCGGCCGCGACCCGACCAGTGAGGTCGTCCTCGACGATCCCCGGGTCTCCTGGCACCACGCCGTGCTGCGCAGCACCGGCGGCCACTGGTGGCTGGAGGACGTCGGCAGCACCAACGGCACCTTCGACGACGGCCGCCGGGTCGGCACCGAGGAGGTCGGCCCCGGGACCAGGCTGCGGTTCGGCAACCCGGCCGACGGCCCGACCGCCACCTTCGCCGGCCTGCCCGGGGCCGCCCCCGACGAATCCGGGCGGGGCGCCGCCTCCCCCACCGAGCGCCCCTCGCTCGTCGCCCCGGGCGTCTCCGGCACCTTCCGCCGCCCCAGCGCCGTGCTGCGGCTGCCCGGCCCGACCCTGCGGATCGGCCGCTCCCCCGACAACGACCTCGTCCTCGAAGACCTGGTCGTCTCCCGCCACCACGCCGAGCTGCACACCCTGCCCGACGGCGGCCACGAGATCGCCGACCTGGACAGCCACAACGGCACCTACCTCAACGGCAGCCCCGTCCGGCGGGCGCCGGTCGGCCCGGCCGACATCATCGGCATCGGCCACTCCGCGCTGTGCCTGGACGGCGACCGGCTGGTCGAGTACACCGACACCGGCGAGATCTCGCTCAACGTCCAGGGCCTGGTGGTGCGGGTCGGCCCCGACCACCGGGTGCTGCTCGACGACGTCTCCTTCCCGCTCGCAGAGAAGGCCCTGCTCGCGGTCGCCGGCCCCAGCGGCGCCGGCAAGTCCACCCTGCTCAACGCGCTCACCGGGCTGCGCCCCGCCGACGAGGGCACCGTGCTCTACGACGGCCGCGACCTCTACCGCGACTACGCGGAGCTGCGCCGCCGGATCGGCCTCGTCCCGCAGGACGACATCCTGCACACCCAGCTGACCGTCCGCCGCGCCCTGACCTACGCCGCCGAACTACGCTTCCCCGGCGACACCGCCCCGGAGGAACGCGAGGCCCGGGTCTGCGAGGTGATCCACGAACTCGGCCTGGACAGCCGGGCCGACCTGGTCATCTCCAGCCTCTCCGGCGGTCAGCGCAAACGCGTCAGCGTCGCCCTGGAGCTGCTCACCAAGCCCTCGCTGCTCTTCCTCGACGAGCCCACCTCCGGCCTGGACCCGGGCATGGAACGCTCGGTGATGCAGATGCTGCGCAAGCTGGCCGACGACGGCCGCACCGTCGTCGTGGTCACCCACAGCGTGCTCAGCCTGGACGTCTGCGACCGGCTGCTGGTGCTCGCCCCCGGCGGGCGCACCGCCTACTACGGACCGCCCGACGAGGCGCTGCCGTTCTTCGGCTTCACCGAGTGGCCGCAGGCCTTCGAGGCCTTCGGGAACGAGGACCACGAGGCCTGGCAGCACCGCTTCCGGGAGTCCCCGCAGTACGGGCGGTACGTCGCCGCCGAGGCGCTGCCGCCCGCCCGGCCCGTCCCGGCGCCCGCCGGACCGGCCGACGCGATCGGCCCCGAGCAGCCGCAGGGCTGGTTCTCCCAGCTGGGCACCCTGATCCGCCGCTACACGGCGGTCCTCGCCGCCGACAGGCTGTTCCTGACCGTGATGATCGCGCTGCCGTTCCTGATCGGCGTGATGTGCCGGGCGATGGCGGGCAGCCGGCTCTCCCCCGAGAACGCGCTCAACATCCTGCTCACGCTCTGCATCGGCGGTCTGCTCACCGGCTCCGCCAACGCGGTGCGCGAGATCGTCAAGGAACGGCCGATCTACCAGCGCGAACGCGTGGTCGGCCTGTCCCGCTCGGCCTACCTGGTCTCCAAGGTGGTCGTGCTGGGCACCATCACGGTGGCCCAGGCCGCGGTTCTGACGATCGTCGGACTGGCCGGCGTCGACCTCGCCCCCACCCTGCCCACCGGGGTGACGGTGCACAGCGGGGTGCTGATGCCACCGCTGGCCGAGCTGATCGTCGCGGTCGCGCTGCTCTCCTTCTCCGCGATGATGCTCGGCCTGCTGGTGTCCGCGCTGGTCCGCAAGGAGGAGGCGACCATGCCGCTGCTGGTGCTGCTCTCCGTGGTGCAGATCGTGTTCAGCGGCGCCATGCTGAAGCTGTACCGGGTCCCCGGGCTGGAGCAGTTCGCCTGGCTGGTGCCCTCCCGGTGGGGCCTGTCCGCGATGGCCCGCACCGTCGACCTGCACACCGTCCTGCCCAACACCATCACCGCCGACCCGATGTTCCGCCAGGACGCGGCCGGCTGGCTCTTCTCCCTGGCCGTGCTGGTCGGGCTCGCGGTGGTGCTGGCCGTCGCCGTGCTCGCGCTGCTTCGCCGGCAGGAGCCGGCGATCATGCGGAAGTGACCGGGCCGATGGACGAGTTCGGGTTCCGCCCCACCCATGTCGCCCCGCCGGACGGCCTGCCCAGCTGGGCCGCACCGGACCCGGCGCGGCCCACCGCCGCGCTGGACCCGCTGCTGCCGCTGCAACTGGTCGCGCGGACCGGCGACTGGGCCCAGGTGCTCTGCTCCAACGGCTGGACCACCTGGGTGGACGGCCGGCTGCTGCTCGCCCTGCCCGGTGCGCCGCCGACGGCCACCGGCCCGCCGGCCCGGACCGCCGATCCGCGCCCGGCCCTCGCCGACGCGGAGGGCGCGCTGGCCCGCTACCGCTCGCTGCTGGAGGACCTCGCGGCCGGCGGCGCCGACCTGGAGACCTTCCGGGACCGGGCGAGCGGTCTGCGGATCGGTCTGGTGGTCGACGGCGAGCGGCTCTGGGTCTTCGATGCGGTGCACGACCGCTGGTGCTACTGCGACGGCCTCCAGCTGCACACCTACGCGGTCGGCGAGCGGCCGCGTCCGTCCGGCGGGCGGACGCCGGGCGCCGACGAACCCACCCGGCTGGTGGAGCCGTGAACCCGCCGGCCGGGCACTCCGGCGAGGAGCCGGCGCACCGCCCCACCGAACGGGGGCCCGCCCGGCCGGGCGGGCCCGGGGCGGGCGCCGACACCGCCGCGCATCCGGGCCGTGGCGGGCCCGCCGACTCCCCCGCCGGACGCCCGGGCCACGCGGGCACCCCCGGTGCTCCCGGCGCCCCGGGCACCCGCGGGCCCGCCGGGGAGCCCGCCCGCGCCGAGCCGCCGGACCTCGCCGTCGAGCCGCCCAGCCTGCCCGCCGGCCAGGTCGGCCGCCGGGTGGCCGGCTACCGCCTGGAGCAGGAGATCGGCCGCGGCGGCATGGCGGTCGTCTACCGGGCCAAGGACCTCCGGCTCGGCCGCACCGTCGCCGTCAAGCTGCTCGCCCCCGAACTGGCCCGCAACGAGGTGTTCCGCCAACGCTTCATCCACGAGTCGCAGGCCGCCGCCGCGATCGACCACCCGCACATCGTCCCGATCTACGAGGCGGGCGAGGCCGACGGCATCCTGTTCATCGCGATGCGCTACGTCGAGCACGGCGACCTGCGCACCCTGATCAAGCGCAGCGGCCCGTTCCCGGCCGACCGGGCGGCGGGTCTCGCCCTGCAGATGGCCTCCGCCCTGGACGCCGCGCACGACCACGACCTGGTCCACCGGGACGTCAAGCCCGGCAACGTGCTGGTCGCCACCGGCACCGACAGCGAGCACCCCGAGCACCTCTACCTGGCCGACTTCGGCCTCACCAAGAAGTCGCTCTCGCTCAGCGGCCTCACCGGCGTCGGCCAGATCGTGGGGACCCTCGACTACGCCGCCCCCGAGCAGATCTCCGGCCGCCCGCTCGACGGCCGCTGCGACCAGTACGGCCTGGGCTGCGTGGTCTTCGAGATGCTCGCCGGCGCGCCGCCGTTCCGCCGGGAGAGCGACCTCGCCCTGCTCTGGGCCCACCTCAACGACCCGCCGCCCGCCGTGCGCGGGCAGCGGCCCGACCTGCCGCCCGCCGTGGACGCGGTGGTCGCCCGCGCGCTCGCCAAGAACCCCGAGGAGCGGTTCGCCGGCTGTCTGCAGTTCGTCGCCGAACTCCGCGCCGCCGCCGTGGGCCCCGGCGACCGGCCGCCGGGCGGGCAGTGGGCCACGGCCGGTCCGGCCACCGCGGTGGTGCCCGCCGCCGGAGGCCCCTACGACGCCCCGGTCGTCCCCGATCCCCCCGGCTGGGCCCTCCCGGTCGTCCGGCCCACCGTCCGCCCGACCGTGCGCCGGGACTCGCGGTGAACGGCGTCAGCCAGGTCTTCGCCCTGATCACCGCCGGTGTCCACCTGGTGCTGTGGCCGCTGGAGAGCTTCCTCTTCGGCCACCCACGGGTCCGCCGGCTGCTGACCCGGTCCACGGCCGACACGCCGGGGCTGCGGCTCTGGCGGGTCAACACCGGTTTCTACAACCTCTTCCTCGCGCTCGGCCTGCTGGCCGGCCTGGTGGCGCTGCACCGCGACGAGCCGGTGGTCGGCCGGACCCTGATCACCTACCTGAGCGCCTTCCTGGTCGCCGCCGGCCTCACCCTCCTCGCCTCCGCACCCCGCCTGTGGCGCGGCGCCCTCGGCCAGGCCGTCCCGCCGGCGGTCGTCCTGCTGGCGGAACTCCTGGCCTGAGCCCCCCGCGCTTCCACCCCCGGCGCCGGCGCACGTCGAGGGCCGGGAAGCCGCCCACCGGCGCCCGCGCGGTCCGGGGCGCCGCACCCGGCGGCCGCGGCCGGCCAGGACCCCGGCGGCCCGGCCCCTGAGCGCCCACCCGCCGACCGCCGAGGCCCCGGCCGCCGACACCCCGCGGAGCACCGGGCGCGGCTACCCGGGGCCGGCCCGACGGGGCGCCAGGGCGGCGACGAGGGCGCCCAGGCCGCCGGCGAGCACGCCCCAGCCGGCGGCCAGCGGCACCAGGGTCCACAGCCGGGGGTCCAGGGTCAGCGTCCCCCCGGTGAGCGCGGCCGCGGGACCGATCGGGCCGACGGCCGGGCCGAGGACCGCGCCCAGCAGGTCCCCCAGGCCGCCCTCGCCGAGGCCGACCCCGAGCACCGAGAGGCCGTAGTCGGCGGAGACCCTGGTCCAGACGCCGACCAGCAGCAGGGTGACGGCCGCCGCCGCCCCCAGTCGCACGGCGTGCCGCCACACCCGCACCCCGCGCGGCGACCGGCGGGCGGCGAACACCCCGGCCCCGAGCATCAGGACGGCGGCCAGCGGCAGCAGCCACCAGGCCCGGGCGTCCTGCTCGGCGAGGGTCCCAAGGCTCACCGTGCCGTCGCCGCCCTCGTCGGTGCGCAGCACCGCGGCCAGCGGCTCGGGCACCGGCAGCCCGATCGCCCCGACGAGGTGGCCCTGCCACTGCCCGCCGAGTCCGACCCCGTAGGCCTGCCAGACGAGGTTGGGCAGGGCGAGCAGCGCGACGGCGGCGGTCTCCCTGGCGTTGCCGTGGACGGCGGCGGTGCCGACCGCCGCCGCGACCCCCAGCAGCACGTACCCGAGCAGGACCAGCAGCATCGCGAACCCGGCCGGGCGGACCGCCTGCTGGAAGCGCACCAGGGAGCGCGGCAGCGGCGCCCGGCGGGAGACGGCGAAGGTCGCGGCGAGCACCACCAGCAGCCAGAGCAGCCCGAGTCCGACGGTGCTCGCGGGCTGCGCGCGGAAGCCCACCTCGGGGGCCAGCCCGAGGGCCCCGCCGAGTTCCTCGGCGAGTCCGCCGCCGAGCGGCACCGTGAAGTCGTGCCGGGCGGCGGCGCAGAGCAGGACGAGCGCGACCAGCCAGACCACCGCCGTGCGGACCGTGCGGCCGAGCAGTTCGCGGCCGCCCGCCACCGCGCGGAAGCGCAGCTGGCGCAGGAACACCTCGGCCACGGTCAGGGCGCCGACCAGGCCGACGGAGAGCGGCATCGCGGTGATGCCGGCGTCGGCCGAGGCGAAGAAGCCCGCGCCGCCGTCGAGTTCGACCGTTCCGCCGACCGCGAGGGCGAGCGTGGCGGCGAGCACGTAGGGGAAGCCGCCGCCGGGCAGCGCGTCGGCGCCGGCCGCCCAGAGGCCGAGCGCGGCCACCGCCGCCATCGCGGCGAGGCCGGCGAGGACGACCGCCAGCGCGTCCAGCCAGCCGCGGAGGGCGCCGGGCGGTCCGGCCCCCGGGCGGCTCGGACGGGCCTTCTGCTCCATGCGGCCTCCCTGTCGGGCTCGGGTCGTTCCCTCGCGCGTCCGGTTCCGGCCCCGCGCCTGGCACCAGCGTGACCCAGGAGCGGCCGGTCCGCCCGGGCGGGACCGCCCGGCGGCCGGGCGGACCCGGCCGGGGTGACGCAGCGTGCTGCTGTTGCGACGGACGGGGATCGGGGGCAGAAATGGATGCCAGTGGCAGGAGCCTCCTGCGCCGGCCGCTCGGACCGGCCGTCTGCGAAACGGAGCCCTCGATGAGTTCCCAACCGCCTTCCTCCGGGCCGCCGCTCGGACCTCCCTCCGGGCCGCCGTCCGGGCCGCTCTCCGGTCCGCCGACGGGCGGCGGGCGGTCCGGACCGCCCGGACCTCCCGGACCGCCGTCCGGACCGCCGTCCGGTGGCGGGGCCCCCGGGCCGGGCGGGCCCCCGGGGGGGCGCCCGAAGCCGTGGTGGCGCTCCGGCCCGAAGGCCGCGGCGGTGGGCGGCGCGGTCGCACTGGCCGTGGTGGCGACGGTGCTGATCGTCAACAGCGGCGGCGGCGGGAACGACGACACCGTGCCCACCGCGAACGAGGTCGCGCTGCAGAGCCCGCAGGACCCGGGCCCGGCGCCGTTCACCCAGACGGTGGAAACCCAGGCGGTGCAGGCTCCGGCCCCCGCCTCGGCCCCCGCGCAGCCCACCGCCACCCGGACGGACGGCGCCACGGCCGGCGGGACGGCGACCGCGACGCTCCACAGCGTCGAGGGGACGTCGGCGGGCCTCTACGGCGGCACGATGAACCGGCCGAGCTGCGACGTGGAACGGCTGATCCCGATGACCTCGACCGGTGACACCGGCCGGGCCTGGGCCTCGGCGCAGGGGATCGAGCAGTCCGCCGTCCCCGGTTACCTGCGGTCGCTGACCTCGGCCTACCTGCGGGTGGACACCCGGGTCACCAACCACAGCTACAAGGGCGGGGCGGCCGTGGCCTACCAGTCCGTCCTCCAGGCCGGCACGGCGGTGCTGGTGGACGCCCAGGGCGTGCCGCGGGTGCGGTGCAGCTGCGGCAACCCGCTGAAGCCGCCCACCCTGGTGTCCGACGCCAAGTACACCGGCAAGGCCTGGAGCGGCTTCCAGCCCACCACGCTGGTGGTCGTGGTCGCCGCACCGCGGCCGGTGACCGAGATCGTGCTGGTGAACATCGTGACCGGCGGCTGGTTCACCCGGGTGACGGGGCAGATCGAGGTCGTCGACAAGCCCGCACCGGAACCGCGCGGCCCGCTGGCGCCCGGGGTCCCGCCGCCCTCCGTCTGGCACCCGGCGACGCCGTCGGGCACCGTCCCGGGCAGCACCTCGGCCTCGGCCTCCACCTCGGCCCCGTCCTCCGGCGGCTCGTCGACCCCGGGTTCGCCGTCCGGCTCGACCTCCGGCTCCACCGGCCCGTCCAGCGGATCGGCGACGGCCTCCACCTCGGGGGCCACCTCCTCGGCGGCCACCCCCTCGTCCGCGACCGCCTCGTCCGCGGCTCCGACGAGCAGCTCCGCCGTGCCGACCGCCACGGCGTCGACCACCACCGCGAAGCCGACGGTGACCAGCACCCCCGCCGCCACCACGACGACGCCGAAACCGGAGGGGACGACCACCGGGACGACCAGTGCGGCCGGCACCGGCACGACAGCGTCCAACAGCTCGGCCGAACTGACCGCGACGGCCACCGGAACCACCGGCTGAACCGGCCGGAGGCCCGCCCCGGCACCCCGGCGCCGGGGCGGGTGTGACACGACGACACGGAGGTGAATCCTGCGACCCCCTGAGCATTCGACAGTCCTCGAACGGCCTTGACCTGTGAGGCGATCAGGACTTTGGCTGAGTAGGGCCGCGGACCCGCGGCCACCGGACAGCTGGAGGAATCATGCTCCGCTCTCGATTCAAGCGCTCCGCGCTCGGCACGGCCGGCGCGCTCACCGCCCTGCTGGCGGCCTTCGCCGGCACCACCGGCCCGGCCCAGGCCGCGCCCGCGGCGGCCACCGTCACCACCGCGGCCGGACAGACGCTGGTCGCGCCGTCGGCGCCGTCGCTCCAGGACCGGGCGCGGCTCGCCGCCGTCTCGCCGACGGTCTCCCCGGCCGCGCGGTTCGGCCACGTCCCCGCCGACAGCGACTACCAGTGCGCCCAGGGCAACCTCTGTGCCCTGGTCTGGGACCCGACGGCCGGTGACTACAAGATCTTCTACCTCTACAACTGCGCCCGGTACAGCCTGAGCGGCTGGAACGGCCAGGGGTTCTACGCCGACAACCAGACCGGCGGCGTGCGGTCGTACTTCTACGGCTCGAACGGCGGCGTGCTGAAGTCGTTCACGCCCGACGGCGGCGCCAACCACACCCAGGACTGGACGCCCGTCTACGCCATCCGCAACTGCTGACACCCTCCGGCCGCACGGCCGCCGCGCCCCGTCCGCCGCTCCGGCGGGCGGGGCGCGCGCACGCGCTCAGGGCAGCAGCACCTCGGTGTCGTCCGGCCCGAGCACCCGCCCGTCGGCCGAGCGGACCTCCACCCGGGCGACCGGCGCGCCGCCGGCCCGCTCGACCAGCCGGGCGCGCGGCTCGTCGTCGGTGAAGAAGTACCGCTCGCCCCACTGGCGCAGCGCGGTGACGACGGGGAACAGCGCGCGCCCCTTCTCGGTGAGCACGTACTCCTGGTAGGGGCTGCCGTCGGCGGCCGGGGCGAGTTCGAAGACCCCGTTGGCGACCAGGTTGGCGAGCCGGGCGGAGAGGATGTTCTTCGCCAGCCCGAGGTTCTTCTGGAACTGCCCGAAGCGGCGCAGGCCGTCGAAGGCGTCCCGGACGATGAGCAGCGTCCAGCCGTCGCCGAGGACGTCCAGCGGCCGGGCGACCGGGCAGGACGCCTCCTCGTGCGAGGTGCGTTTCGGCACGTTCCGGCTCCTCTCACCCGCGCTCCGGCGGTCCCGCGGTCCGGTGACCCGGTGATCCCGCGGTCCCGCGGGCGCGGGTTTCACCCTGCAACCCTAGCGCGCGGCCACCCTCAACTTGCGGTTGCTTTATGAAACCACACTGTGCGAGGGTCATGCGGTAGCACTTTGCAACCGCACCCGTCGAAGGAGCCCTCGTGCCCGCTCCCGTGGTTCCGCCCGATCCCGCCGCCGCGCCCCCGTCCGGTTCCGCCGCCGTCCACCGCCCGAAGGCCCCCGGACCGCCCGTCACCGCGCGCCGCCTCTCCCCCGCGATCGCCTGGCTGCTCTCCGTCGCGAGCGGACTCGCCGTCGCCAACGTCTACTA
The DNA here is from genome assembly GCF_042261735.1 of Kitasatospora sp. NPDC056327. Lineage (NCBI taxonomy): Bacteria > Bacillati > Actinomycetota > Actinomycetes > Kitasatosporales > Streptomycetaceae > Kitasatospora > Kitasatospora sp. NPDC056327. Next base: position 26,648 of record NZ_JBHJRC010000015.1, read on the forward strand.
CGCCCAGCCGCTGCTCGACCTCGTCGCCGACGACCTCGGCATCGCCCGCGCCACGGTCGGCCTGGTCGGCACCCTCACCCAGGCCGGGTACGCGGCCGGCCTGGTGCTGCTCGTCCCGCTCGGCGACCACCTCGACCGGCGGCGGCTGATCACCGCCCAGCTCGGCCTCTCCGTCGTGGCGCTCGCCGCCGTGGCCGTCGCCCCCTCGGCGCCGCTGATGCTGCTCGCCATGGCGGCGGTCGGTGTGCTCGCCGTGGTCGCCCAGGTGATGGTCGCCCACGCGGCCTCGCTCGCCGGCCCCGCCGACCGGGGCCGGGTCGTCGGCACCGTCACCAGCGGCATCGTGGTGGGCATCCTGCTCGCCCGGACCGTCGCGGGCACCATCGGCGACCTCGCCGGCTGGCGCGCCGTCTACGTCGTCTCCGCCGTCGCCACCGGCGCGGCGGCCGTCGTCCTGGCCACCGCCCTCCCCGCCGAACGGCACCACCGCGGACCGGGCGGCCGGGAGCGGATCCACTACCCGCGACTCGTCGGCTCGGTCTTCACGCTGTTCGCCCGGGAGCCCGTGCTCCGGGTCCGCGCCACCCTGGCGCTGCTGGTGTTCACCGCCGTCACCGTCCTGCTCACCCCGATGGTGCTGCCGCTCGCCGCCCCGCCGTTCGCCCTCAGCCACACCGAGATCGGGCTCTTCGGCCTGGCCGGCGCCGCCGGCGCGCTGGGCGCCGGACACGCCGGCCGGCAGGCCGACCGGGGGCGGGCCGGGCGCACCCTGGCGATCGGGCTCACCGCGATGCTCGTCTCCTGGCCGATGGCCGCCCTGCTGCCGCACTCGGTGTGGTGGCTGGTGGTGGCCATGGTGGTGATCGACTACGGCCTGCAGTCCGTGCACGTGGTCAACCAGCACCTGCTCTACCAGGTCCGCCCGGAGGCCCGGAGCCGGCTGACCGCCGGGTACATGCTGTTCTACTCGGTCGGCTGCGGGGCGGGCGCGATCCTCTCCACCGTGGTGTACGAGCACGCCGGCTGGACGGCGGTCTGCGTGCTGGGCGGCGGGGTCAGCCTGCTCGCGCTCGCCTTCTGGTGGGCCGCCGAACTCCGCCGGCCCACCGGAGGCGGCGTCAGCCGGTGACGGTCGGCTCCGCGGCCGCCGCGCGGTGGCCGGTGTCCCGCACCGGGTGCTCCGCCACCGACACCGCGGGCAGCCCCTCCCCGTGCGGCACGCGGTCGACCCGGATCAGCGGCCACCGCCCGGAGCAGCGACTGCCGGACTCCGGCCAGGTCGGCGCGGGCCCCGCCCCGGCTCCGCGCGGGTGTCCGTGCGACCGGTGCCGGGCGGTGTGCGCACCGGCGCGCGGTCGGGCGTCGGGTCGGAGTCCCCCGGCAGGAAGGCGTTGCGGGTGGCGCCGGCCGACGCCGCCCGCGACCTGTCGAAGTCCTCCGACCGGCGGCCGGCCTCACCCGGCGGGCAGGAGGTGAACACGGCCGTCGACCGGACGGTTCGGCCCCCGACCGGTGCCTCGGCCGCCACCCGGTCGCGGGCCGTCTCCGGGGCCGAACCGTCCGGCGCGTTCCGCGGCGGCGGCCGGGAGTGGATCGCGGTGCGCCGACCCGGCTGCCACTCCCGGCGGGCCGGGACCGCGGCGGCCGCCCCCGGCCCGGGCCCCTCCGGCCCGGGCCCGTCCACCCACGGCCCGCGCACCGGCCCCCGCACGGACCGCCGCCCGGCCGGACCGCCGGACACCGGGGCCACCGCGCCCCCGGCCGCTTCCGGAGCCGACCGTCGGCGGATCGGGCCTCAGTCCACGCAGGGGATGCCGCCGGCCTTGACCGCGGGGCCCTGCATGGGGAGGTCCGGGGCCGGGTCGGCGCCGGGCGCGGTGGTGCCGGTGGGGCCGGACGAGGGGCCGGCGGTGGCGGTCCGGACGGTGCCGAGGGTCACCGCGACGTGGCCCGGCGCGACGGCGCCGGCCGCGCCGGCGGTGGCGGTGACGCCGTACCGGGCGGCGAGCTGTTCGGCCTCCGCCTTCGCGCCCGTGCCGTAGACGACCGTGGTCGCCCTCGCCCGCCCCGTGGCCGCCGCGCCGCCCACCCGGCCCGCCGGGTGGCCGAGTTCGGCGAGCGCCTTGGACTCCGCGGCCGCCGTCTCCGTGTCCGGCCCCCGGACGTCCACGGTGGCGCGCGCCTTCGTCGCACCGGCCACGGGCGTCTCCCCCGCCGTCCCCGCCGTCCCCGCCGGCGCGGGCGTCTCGGGCACCGCCGCCGGCGCGGACTCGTGTCCGAACAGCTGCTTGACGATGCGCCTGATCCGGTCCGGGTCGACCGTGTTGACCTCCTGGCCGCCGATGTTCCTGAACCCGGTGATCGGCAGGGTGTTGAACTCGACGTTGCCACCCGTCAGGTTGGGTGCCTGCTGCGCGAAGTCCAGCACGTTCCAGCGGTCGTCGATGACCACGTCCTTCTTCACCGCGTCGAACAGCCGCTGGAGCCGGCCGAGGTCACCGACCACGCCCTGCTGCTTGAGCTTGTGGACGACGGAGGAGATGAAGGCCTGCTGCCGGTGGGTCCGGTCGAGGTCGCCGTTCTTCAGGTGGTGCCGCTGGCGGACGAACGACAGCGCCTGCCGGGCGTCCAGCGAGCTGACGCCCGCGGGGAGCCTGAGCCCGGTGCCGCCGCCCTCGTGGGCGGCCGTCCGGGCCACGATGGGGTCGTCGACCGGATTGTTGAGGCAGACCTCGACCGGTTCGACGGCCTTGGCGATGTCGTAGAAGCCGATCAGGTTGACCTCGGCGAAGTGGTCGATCGGTACGCCGAGGAACGCCTGCACGGTCCGGATGGTCGCCACCCGGCCGGCCTCCCGGCTCTGTCGCTCCAGTTCCGCCTTCGACAGGCCCTTGCCGCCCAGCTTCTGCTCGGCGGCCTCCTTGGCGATCCCGTAGGCCTCCTTGATCTTGTGCATCCGGCCGTCCGCCCCGACGGTCTGCACGTAGTCGTCGCGCGGAACGGACAGGGCCGTCACCTTGCCGCCGTCCGCCGGTATGTGCAGGACGATCAGCGCGTTGGTGTTGTAGCCGCCGATCTCGCTGGAGCCCGCGTGGAGCTCCTCCTCGACGAACTCCTTCGGCAGGTCGTTGCCGTCCATGTCCTTGCGGCTGTCGAGGCCGATCAGCAGCAGGTTGACGGACTTGTCGAGGTGCGGCGGCGCGTCCGCCCGGGCCTCGGCGAGCGCGGACGACTTCACCAGCCCGCCGTCCAGCTGCCGGTACTCGTACCAGACGAAGCCGCTCGCGCCCAGGACGGCGACGGAGACGGTTCCGGCGAGGGCGCGGCCGAGGACGTTCAGCGGCCGGGTGCGGGGCTCAGCCACGACGGCTCCTCCGGTGCGGGGTCGGGACGGGGGGCGGGGTCCGGGTGGCACCGGGGTCCGGGGGCGGGCCGGCGACCGGGGGCCCGGCCACGGCCCGGCGACGGGCGGCACGCCGGTCGAGGAGCACGCGCGCGAGGACCACCAGCAGCGCGGCCGCCACCGCCGCCGCCATCACCGGGAACGCGCCGACCACCCAGCGCAGCGCCTCGGAGCCGAGCGCCCCGCCCCGGAGGGCGTCGCGGCCGGCGAGCCAGGCGGTACCCGCCCTGGCCGCCAGGACGACGGGCGGTGCGGCGACGACGACCCACCAGCGTCCGGCGGGGCCGCAGAGCACCGCGGCGGCGGCGGTACCCAGCACCGCGCCGGCGGCGAACAGCGGACCGCCGCCGTTCCCGGTCAGTTCGGCGGCCACCGCACCGGCCGCCGGCAGCCCGGCCGAGGCCGCCAGGACCGGCAGGGCGCCGCCGGGCCGCCGGGCCCCGGCCGCACGGCGCGCGGCCGCACGGCGCGGCGCGGGGACGGTGCCCGCCGCCCCGGACCGGGGCGGCGGGGGCGGGGGGCGCCTTCGCGTCTCCCGCTCCGGGGTTCCCGCTCGTCGCCCGACCATGCCCCACACCCCTCTCGCCGTGCCGCTCCGCAAACTTCTACAATGCTGTAGAACAAGCCTGGAGCATACAAACCCGCCCCCGCAAAGTCATCCGCGGACCGCCCGGCCGGGCGTCGGACGGAGTTTCCCGCCAGGGAAAGCGCAGGTCAGCGGCGGCTAGGATGATCACGAACCGCGCCGCACGAACAGAAGGACCATCATGTTCGAGAACCTCAAGAACCTCGCCGACAAGGCCACCGACCTCGCCCGCGAGCACAGCGGCGCCATCACCCAGGGCCTGGACAAGGTCGCCGACGTCATCGACGACAAGACCGACGGCAAGTACAGCGACCGGATCGACACCGCCGCGGACAAGGCGAAGGGCTTCATCAACGGCCTCGACTCGTCCAAGTAGTCACCGGGCGGCCGCACCGGCCCCGGTGGCCCGGGTCCCCGGGCCACCGGCGACCCGTCAGACGGCGGCGGTCAGCCGGGCCTCCCACCGGGCCCGCCAGGCGAGCGCGTCCCCGACGCCCTCGGCGATCGTGCGGCGCGCCGCCCAGCCGAGCAGCTCGCGCGCGGCCGTCACGTCGCTGTAGCAGCCGAGGACGTCCCCGGGCCGCGCCTCGGCCTCGCGGACGTCCAGCCGCGCGCCGACCGCCTGCTCGAAGGCGGCGACCAGTTCGCGGACGGTGGTGCCGTCGCCGGTGCCGATGTTGACGACCCGGTAGCGCTCCCCGGCCTCGGGCCCGGTCACCTCGTCGAACCGGAGCAGCGCGGCGACGTGCGCCTCCGCGACGTCCTGGACGTGGATGTAGTCCCGGATGCCCGAGCCGTCCCTGGTCTCCCAGTCCACCCCGGTGATGGTGAACGGGGTGCCGTTCAGGTGCGCCTCGATCAGCTTGCCCAGCGCATGGGTCGGCCGGAGGTCCTGCAGCCCCGTGCGCATGCGCGGATCGGCGCCGATCGGGTTGAAGTACCGCAGCGCGATCACCCTCGCCCCGTCGGCCCCGGCGCCGCGCGTCCAGTCCTGGAGCACCTGCTCCATCATCTGCTTGGTGCGCGCGTACGGGCTGCCGGCCTCGACCGGGCAGGACTCGTCGACGCGGCCGGTCGGGGTGGGCCGGTAGATCGAGGCGGAGCTGCTGAAGACCACCCGGGTGCAGCCGTTGCGCTGCAGGGACTCCAGCAGGTCGACGGTCTTGCCGACGTTCTCCCGGTAGTAGAACAGCGGCCGGGACACCGACTCGGGGACGACGATCCGGGCGGCGCAGTGCAGGGTCGCCCCGATGTCGGGGTGCTCGGCGAAGATCCGGTCGACCAGCCCGGCGTCGGCGATGTCGCCCCGGTAGAACACCCGGCCCTCGACGAACTCGGCCCGGCCCCTGGAGAGGTCGTCCAGGACGACCGGGGTGATGCCCGCGTCCAGCAGCGCGGACGCCACGGTGCTTCCGATGTAACCCGCTCCGCCGGTGATCAGTACCTTTCGCACGCTGTTGCCGCTCCCTGCCCTCGGACGGGCACCCGGTGGCGCCCGCTGTCGGGGTGGAGACGGCCCGTTCGGACCCGATGGTTCCCGGGCGAGGGCGGTGCTGCCCGTCCGGGAACCGCCGGGTGCAACCGGGGACGGCCGGACGCGGGCGGACGGGTGGTCGGACGGGTGGAGGGGCGGTCGGACGGACGGGCGCGAGCGGGACCGGGGGCGACCGCGGCACCCCGGGCGGCAGAACCCCTTGTCGAAGTCCGTGCGGAGGATCGGCCACGACCGGCGGCCGGGCGACCCGACGAGCCGTCGCGCGAGGGGGTGTGCAATCGGCGCACGCCCGGGATGCACGCCGGGCGTGCGCGCCATCAGGGGGCGCGCGTCGAACGGTGCGTCCACGGAGTGTGGAGCGGTGGGGGAGCGCGCAGCGGATGACGGGGTCGCGCAGGAGGACGGGCACTGCGCGCACGGCGCTGCCGGGGAGCGCACTCGGGGGATGTACGCGCCCCGGCAGAGGGTGGTGGCGGCCACCGCACCGGTGGTCCAGGGGGCCGGACTCCGGTTGCCGTGACCGGAATGCTAGACCTGCGCGAAGGCCGTGACCAGAGCTCTGACCAGGCAATTTCCCGTCCAGGACATGCCAGTTGAGCCCTCGGGTCGCACCGCCGGGCCGGCCCTTGAACACCTCCCGGCGAGTCCCCCGCCGGGCCGTTGGCCGACGTACGGGTGTCGGCCCGGCAAACCGGAGACAGCCGGGCGGGCGGGTGCCGCCGGTTCCCGGCCGACCCCGGCGCACTCCTCACGCGCCTCCCAGCATCCGCACGCCCCCTGGCGCAGGTTTGCGCGGGCCGGTCCGATCCGGCCGGATCCGGCCGGTCCGCTTCCCGCTCAGGCCGCGACGTCGAGCCGCTGGACGGCGAGCCGGGGCACGCCCTGCCGGTGCAGGCCGGCCAGACCGGCGGCCAGCCGCCGCGGGTCGCCGGTCAGCCAGAACCGGAGCGCGGCGGACAGCGCCGCGCTCGCCGGACCGATCCGCAGCCCGCTGACGGCCGCGATCCGCTCGCCGACCAGCGGGAGCAGGTCGGCGACCGGCGCCGGCAGCCAGAGCGTCAGCGCGCAGGGGGCGGGCCCGGTCAGCACCCGCAGCAGTCGCGACAGCCCGGCGTCCACCGGGACGACGGCCCGCCCGCCCGGCCCGTCGTGCCTGGTCGGCAAGGGTGCGGCCGCCGGTGCGGGCCCGGCCAGCGGGGACGGTCCGGCCGGGGGCGCCGCGGCGGCGGACCGGGCCGGCAGGACGTGCAGCCGGGGAACGACGTCGAGCAGGCCGTCCACCACCACGTCCGACACGTCGGTGCCGTGGCCGCGCGCGAGTTCGCGCAGCAGGGCCCGCTCGGCGGCCGTGATCCTGACGGTCAGCATGACTTCTTCGCAGTCCATGGTCCCAGTTCCCGTCCAGAGCGTGAGGAGTGTGCTCGTCCGTCGTCGGTCGTGTACCGGTCAGCCCTTGCCGATCACTACCTGCCCGTCAACGGGGTTCCGCTACCGGCGTGATCAAGCCATAGTGACCGTCGTAGCGGCGGTAGAGGACCCGGCCGCGGCCGTCGCCGGGATCGGTGTGGAAGACGAACGGCCAGCAGGTGAGCCAGAGTTGCCGGGCCGCCTCGGACGGCTCCAGCCGGGGCGCCGGGTGCGGGCTCTCGGCGATCGGCAGCCCCGAGCCGCCGAGCCGGACGGCGGAGTGCGCGCGCACGAGCCGGAAACCGCCGTGCGCGGGCCTACGGTGGACCAGGCCGTCCTGGCCGGTCAGCGCGTCCGAGAAGAGGTGGAACCGATAGTCCAGCGCCAGCATCTCGCGGACCGCCTGCTCCGGCGTGCGCCGGGCGAGTCGCACCGACTTCCGCCGGACGACCCTGCGTTCGGCGAGCGGACGCGGTGCATACTGGGGGCGGTAGGAGCTCTCGAAAGCCGTCGCGAGCCCTATCCCGCCCAGCTCGCGCAGGCGCGCGGCGCGCCCGGCGAGCGTGCCGAGCGCCAGGTCGACCGCCTCGCGCGCGGTCACGGCGGCCAGTTCCACCCGCACCGGGCCCGTACCGTCGAGCTCCACCGAGGCCTGGGCGACGGCGGGCCTGGTCACCGACCGGTCGCGCGGCCGGGTGAGCCGCAGCCGGGCGGCGTGCGCGTCCGGTCCGAGGTGCGAGATCAGCGCCAGCGACCGGTCCCGGGCGTACTCGGCGTCCTCACGGGGCAGTTCGCCCCGGATCTCCACCCGGACGTCGAGCGCGGGCCGGTTTCGCAGACGGGTCATCAGAGGGTCCTCCTTCGTCCGGCACCATGCTGGACCGGTGGAGACCCCTCCGCCGAGGGCCGAAAGGCCCTGCCGGCGGGGCAGGACGGCCCGGGCCCGCCCGCGGCGGTCCCGGGAACCGCGGGCGGGAGCGCCCGCCGGGGGCCCCTCATCGGGACACCCGGCGCAGACCTTGAGGACACTCCACCGATGGAGTGATCCATCCGGGTACGGCGCAACGCTCATTGGGACCGGCGCGTTTCTCATGGCGTGCGCCCTCTGTCCGCGGCGCGCGCGGGGGTCTGCGGTCCACAGGCCCCCGAATCCCGGCCGTCGAGGCGGCGGCCCCGGTGGCAGCGATGCACCGGACCGGTCCCACCGGTCCGACACCCGGCCGGACGCGCCGGGCCCGTCCCACCGGTCCGTCCCCCGGTCCATCTGGTAAGAGGTGATGTCATGATCCTGACGAGCGAGACCCGCAGACCGTCCGTCCCGCCCGGAACCCCCCCGGCGGCGGGCCGCCCGGTGCTGCCCCCCCTCGCCCCGGGCGCCGTGCCCGGTCTCGGCCACGTCCCCGCCCTCCTGCGCGATCCGCTCGGCTTCCTCGGGTCGCTGTCCCGCCACGGCGAGGTGGTCCGGATCCGCCTCGGGCCGCGCACGGTCTGCGTGGTGACCGACGCCGGCCTGGTCCACACCCTGCTGGTGGCCCTCGCCCACGACTGCCCGCGCGGCGCCGTCCAGGACACCCTCAAGACCGCCTTCGGGGACGGCCTGCTGATGTCCGAGGGCCGGGCCCACCGCGACCGCCGCCGGACCGTCCAGCCCGCCTTCGGCGCGGACCGGATGGCCGAGTACCTGGCCGTCATGCACCGGGTCACCGAGGAACGCGCCGGGCGCTGGCGGGCCGGCCAGGTGCTCGACGTCGCCAAGGAGATGAACCACCTCGCGCTGGAGATCGTCACCCGCGCCCTGTTCGACGCCCGGCTCAGCGAGGACGCCACGGTCGCCTTCCACCGGGCCCTGCCCGACATGGTGAAGGGCCAGATCGTCCAGTCGCTCTACCCGCACCGGGCCTTCGCCCGGCTGCCGCTGCCGGTCAACCGGCGCTTCGACGCGGCGGTGCGGGTGCTCAACCAGGTCGTCGACCAGGCGGTCGCCGGGGCCGCACCCGGCACCCCGGCGGGCGGCTGCCCGGTCACCGGGGCCGGCGGCCGGCGCGGCACCACCCTGCCCGCGCTGCTGCGCGCCGCCGTCGACCCCGCCACCGGGCGGCCGCTCACCGAGGCGGACGTCCGGTCCGAGGCGATCACCATGTTCGGCGCCGGCACCGAGACCGTCTCCACCACCCTCACCTGGCTGATCGACGAGCTGGTCCGCCACCCCCGGATCGAGGCCCGCGTCCTGGCCGAGCTCGACGAGCACCTCCCGGCCGGCACCGTGCCCACCCCGGAGGCGCTGGCCCGCCTCACCTACACCCGCGCCGTCACCCAGGAGGTCGTCAGGCTGCACGCGCCGAACGCCTTCCTGATGCGCACCGCGAGCGTGCCGGTCGAGCTGGGCCGCTACCTGATCCCGGCGGGCACCGAACTGCTCTACAGCCTCACCGCGCTCCACCGCGACCCCGCGCTGTACCCGGACCCGCTCAGCTTCCGTCCCGGCCGCTGGTACGGCCCCGACGGGACGGCGGGCGCGCAAGGGGCTCCGGGCGGCGGGGCGAACGGGTCCGGCGTCGCCCGCCAGGCCTTCCTGCCCTTCGGCGCGGGCAAGCACAAGTGCATCGGCGAGGCCTTCGCCTGGGCCGAGCTGACCGTGGCCGCCGCCGTGGTGCTGCGCCGCTGGCGCCCGACGGCCGTCCCCGGTGCGCAGGCCCGCGAGGTCGTCTGGACGACGGTCCAGGCCCAGGGCCTGCGCGTGCGGCTCACCCCGCGCGGCGGCCTGCCCCCGCGGCCCCCGGGCACGCGCCGCGCACCGGCGGCGGCGCGCGACGAGGCGCCGCCGGCCCGCTCCCTCCCGATCGCCGGGCCGCGACAGTCCGGCGCGCGGCAGGCCGGGCCCCGCCGCGGCGACCCGCGCCCGGCGGAGACCGGCGGCGCCGGAGGCGGCAGGGGGACCGGCGGCGGCGCGAGCGGCAGAGCGGGCGTCGGGAGCGGCAGCCCGGCCGGCACCGCGAGAACCGCCGGTCCGACGGTGACCGCCGCCCCGGCCGGCACCCCCGGCCCCATCGGTCCCGCCCGGGGGGCGTTCACCGTCGAGCCGCTGTACCCCCCGGGCACCGCGGGGCCGCGCCGCTCCGGCGGCCTGCCCACCAGGTCGGCCCTGGGTCCCCGGCGGTCCGCCGCCACCGAGCGCCCGCAGGCGACCGCGCTGCGGAGCACCGGCCTGCGCACCACCGCCCGGACGGTCACCCGCACGGGCTCGCGCACCGCCACCCGGCCGGGCGGCGCCGTCCGGACCCTCACCGTCGACGCCGGCGGCGCCGTCCGCCGGATCGCCGATCCGGGCCCGCCGCCCGTCAACTGGCGGATCACCACCGTCCGACGGATCACCGCCGCTCCCCGGCCCGCCCCGCCGGCGCTCCCGGAGCGGCCGACCGCCCCGGTCGCCGCCCCGGTCGCCCGGCACACGCCCGGGATCCTGCGCTCCCCGGCCGAACTGCGCGCCGCCGCGGCCCGCCACAGCGACTGGACGCTGGCCCACGGCCTGCTGCGCCGGGAGGAACTGGCCCGCTACCACAGCTACGCGCTGCCCGAGCTGATCGGCCACGCCTACCCCCTCGCCCGCGGCACCGAGCTCGACCTGCTGATCGACCTCCTGGGCTGGTTCACCATCCTCGACGACCGCTTCGACGGCCCGTCCGGCCAGGATCCCGCCGTGGCCCGGGCGATCGTCGAACCGCTGCTCGCCGTGATGGCCGGCCGGCCCCTCCCGGGCGGCACGCCGCAGCCCCAACTACTGGACGCCTGGCGGGAACTGTGGCAGCGCCAGACCGCACCCATGCCCCCGGGCTGGCGGCGGCGCGCGGCGGAGGAGTGGCGCTCCTGCCTGGAGACCTTCCTCGCCGAGACCGCCCACCGGGCCGCGCACACCCACCCCGACCTCACCGAGACCATCAGGCTGCGCCGCCATGCCAGCTGCCTCTACCCGTTCATGGGCATACTGGAGCACGTCCACGGCGGTGAGGCGCCGGCGGGGCTGCACGCCGATCCCGCCCTGCACCGTCTGCGGGCGAACACCGCCGACGCGGCGACGCTGATCAACGACCTCTACTCGGCGGACCGCGAGGAGCGCCAGAACACCGGGGCCTTCAACACCGTGCTCACCCTGCAGCGGGTCCGCGGCTGCAGCCGGAGCCGGGCGGCCCGCGCGGTCGGCGCCCGGATCGCCCGGCTGACCGCCCAGAGCGAGATCCTGCGCCGGCGCCTGGTGCTCCGGCATCCGGCGGGCGGCTGGTACCTCGACGGCACCCGGGAGCTGGTCGAGGGGGTCTTCACCTGGACCAGCACCAGCCGCCGCTACACCAGGGAGGACACCCCGCGTTGACGGCCTTCGGCCGGGGTCACCGGTCCCGCGCCCTCCCCCGGCCGGGACCGGTGACCCCGGTCCGGCCGTGCCCGGTCGTGCCGGGCCGGCCCCTCCCCGGGGTCCGGCCCGGCTACTTCCGGCCGCCGAGGGCGAACAGCAGCAGCACGAACCCCGCGAACAGGTGCGTGGCGAAGATGTAGATGCCCGCCCGGATCAGCATGGCCTTGCGCCGCGCCTTCTCCTCCCGGGTGGCCCCGCTGTCCGCCCGGCCCTCGCCGGTGTGCTCGCTCATGGCCGGAGACTCCTCGGGTCGGCGGGCCCGCCGGACCGCGCGCGGCGGCCGGTCACCGGTTGCCCGCGGGCGCGGCACCGGACTCCGGGGCCCGCAGCTCGGTGAGCAGCGCGCCCTGGTCGGTGATCAGCTCGGTCAGGATCCGCCGCGCGGCCCGCAGCAGCTCCGCGACGTCCGGCGTGCTCAGGGCGTAGACGACGGTGTTGCCCTCACGGGTGGCCGTGACCAGCTGGGTGCGGCGCAGCACCGCGAGCTGCTGGGAGAGGTTCGACGGCTCGATCTCGATCGCGGCCAGCAGCTCGCGCACCGGGCGCGGCCCGTCCTGGAGCAGTTCCAGCACCCGGATGCGCACCGGGTGCCCGAGGGTGCGGAAGAACTCCGCCTTCGCCTGGTACAGCGGGACCGGCATGGTCCGTCTCTCCCTGCACATCGGTGGATGGGCTCGCCCGTCGCCGGCCCCGACCGTCCGGACCGGGCCGGCTTCTCCGGCGGGAAGCATCATCCTTGCAGATGAAGATTTCTTCAAGTCATCATGAGGATTCCGTCCGGCGGGAGACCCCCGGGGCGGACGGGCCCCCACGGTGCGATCATCCGCCCGGCGCGTCCACCGTACCGGGCCGGGTACGACGGCGGGCCCGGGGCCGCGAGAACCCCGGACCCCCGAACCCCTGGGCGCCAGTAGGCCACATGTGACATTTCACTCACGGCCCGGCGTGGTCCTGACATCGGATGCCGGGACGAGAAGCGGGGACGCGAAACGCCGAAGGGCCGAAGGGCCGAAGGGCCGAAGGGCCGAAGGGCCGAAGGGTCGACGACCGGAGCGCCGGCCTGCCTTCGACGGCACGATCGCCCGCTACTCCCCCAGCGGCAACCGGCCCGCCCCCAGCCGCCGGGCGCTCCCGATCGCCATCTCCATGAACGCGAGGGTCTCCGCCCGCCGGACGAACGGGTTCGGGTAGAGCGACCGCCGCCGCCGGCCGTCCCGGATCCGCAGGCACTCGTCCACGATCCGGTGCCACCGGTCGCCGAACACCGCCCGGGCGTACTCACCGGCGCCGCGCTTCGAGGCGATCCGCCCGGTGGCCAGCGTGTAGTGCTGCCGGCTCACCCCGAGCACACCCCGGGCCGGCTCCCACCCGTTCAGGCAGGCCAGCCCCGGCCGCGACGCCAGCCGGGAGGAACGCCGCAGCCACGGCCGCCAGAACTCCTCCAGGTTGGCGACCGTCCAGGCGGCCAGCTCCGCCCGGTCCGTGTCGATCATCAGCTCCTGGGCCCGCGGCCCGCAGAGCGTCACCCCGTGCTGCGCCAGGGTGTGCCAGAGCACCGGCGTGCGGTCGGTCCGCACCCGCCGCCGCAGCGCCCCGCCGGACACGTGCGGTCCCGGCGCCGCCTGCGCGGGCGGACCCGCCAGCTCGTGCCAGGTCAGGTAGGGGCCGTCGAAGACCGGCCCCGGATAGCGCGCCGCGAGCCGGGCGTGCGCACGCTCCAGCCCCACGAGCTGCGCCGCCGTCACCGGATCCGCGGACACGGCCACGAAGTCGATGTCGCTCCGTGCGGGGTGGAAGTCCCCCAGGGCCGTCGAACCGACCACGTACAGGCCCTCGACCAGCCCGGGCGCTGCGGCGTCGACCAGGGCCAGGTAGGCGTCGGCGATCTCGTGTACGAGAGGGTGCACAGTCACGGCGGCAAGCCTGCCATCCGGATGACCCTCCGTGTCCGTTCGTTTCCGCAAACGATCGGCGCGTGTTGGTCGCGCGAGCACCCTCTTCGCGCCACCCTCACCCCCTTTGCGCCACCCCCAGGCCACCGCACCGGCCCCGACCGGCCCCGACCGGAACGTCCGGCCGGTCCGGCCCCGGAGCACCGAGTGGCCGGTGGGCCGGACCTCCGCGGTCGTCCGGCTCCTGCCGGAGGCGGGCGGGGCAGCGGTGGGCGGTCACCCGTCCGCCGGGCCGCCGCCCCGGGCCGCCGGGCGCGCGGCGCGGTCCGGTCCGGGGGCGGGCGGGGTGAGCAGCGCGCCGGCCACGATGGCCGCGGCGGTGGCCGCGGCCTCCGGCCCCAGGCGGCGGCGGTCGGCCCGGGCGGGGCGCGCGCGGTGTCCGAGGTACCAGGTGCGCCGGGTCCGACGGGCGCCGGGCGGGGTGGTGCGGGTCATGCCGTTCACTCCTCGACTCGCGTGTTCTGCGGGGCTGGGAGAGATGATGGCCCGCCGGTCGCCCGGCGCGCGATGGGGACCGCCGCAGAGTTGCGCGGGGGGATTCCCGACTCCGCCGCGGGGGCGGCCCGGGGTCAGGGGGCGGCGAGGGAGGCCCGGAGGTCGTCGACGCGCCGGACGGCCGCCGCGAACCCGGCCGCGTCGAGACGGCCGCTGTCGAGCGCGGTGGCGAGGGCCTCGACGGCGGCGTCGCCCTGGTGGACGTCGCGGCCGGAGCAGAGGAGGAGGTCCATGCCGGCGTCGGCGGCGGCCACCGCCCGGTCGCCGGTGTCGCCGAAGGCGGTGAGGGCGCCCGCTTCGAGGGCGTCGGTGACGGTCACCCCGCCGAAGCCGAGGCGCTCGCGCAGTTCGCCCTGGACGATCGTGGGCGAGAGGCCGGCCGGCAGGCGGGCGTCGAGGGCCGGGTAGACGGCCCAGGAGGCCATCACCAGGCGGACCCCGGCCGCGATGGCGGCCCGGTACGGTTCCTCGCCACGGGCCCTGAGCTCGGCGAGCGGGACGGGGAGGATCACCGGGAGTTCGTCGGTGTTCGCCCCGGCGGGAGCGGCGCCCAGACCGGGGAAGTGCTTGGCGGTCGCGGCCACCCCGAGGCTCTGCTGGGCGGCCAGGAAGGCGGAACCCAGCCGGCCGACCGCGTCCGGCTTCGAACCGTAGGAGCGTTCGAAGTGGTCGATGAAGTTGTCCGGCGTGTCGAAGACGTCGAGCACCGGGGCCAGGTTGACGTTGAGGCCCGCCCCGGCGAGCGTGCCGGCGGCTCCGGCACCGGCCCGGGCGGCCTCGCCCGCCGGGTCGGGAGCGGTGCCGGTGCGCCGGGCGGAGATCTCCGGTGCGCCGGGCAGCCGCCGGACCTTGCCGCCCTCCTGGTCGGTCATCAGGAGCAGCGGGGCGCCGGACGGGGCCTCGGCGGCGGCCCGGTCCAGCTGGGCGACGGCCGCCCGGAGCTCGGGCAGGGAGGGGACGTTGTCCTTGAAGAAGATGACGCCGGCGGCCCGGCCCGCGCGGACGGTGTCGAGCAGCGCGGGCGGCGGGACCGGGCCAGGGTAGGAGTAGACGACCCGGCGGCCGGCGAGCCGGAGCGATTCGGTGAGGGGCACGGGGGTCGTCCTCTCCGTGGGCGTGGTCGTGGGTGTCGGCGTGGTCGTGGGTGTCGGGTGCGTGGGATGCGCGGGCGGGCCGGGCGGGGTCCGAGCGGCGGCCGGGGCGGCCGGACCCGACGGCCCGGCCGGCGCGGAGGTGGCCAGGGCGGTCAGCAGCAGGACGAGGCCCACGGTCCGGACCGCTCCGCGCGGAGTGCGGCGCGGTATTCGGCCCGGTGCTCGGCCCGGTGTTCGGCGGGGCGATGGCATCCGGCCTCCCTCGGTCGGTCGGATCCGGGCCGGCCGGTCGAACGGGGGCGTGGCACGCCCCCGGCGTCCGGCCCGGCCCGGTGGTCCGGTCGGAGCACATGGTTCGGGATCGCGGTTCGGGATCGTCGCCCGGCACCGCGGCGCCGAGCAGCGGTCCGGTCGACGCCTCCGGACGAAGGTGCGGGACCGCCGTCCAGAATGGCGGGCCGGTGCGGTGGAGTCGACCGGTCCGGCCATCGGGAGCGGCCCGGAGAGCGCACACCCGTGATCGCAGGCCCCGAGCGGCGCGCGGGGCGACACCAGCAGCCTCACCCGGGAAGCGGTCCCCCCGCCTCCCGGAGGAGCCGTCCGAGGACGGCGACGCCCTCCCCGATCGCACCGGGCGCGACGGCCGCGTAGCCGAGGACGAGCCCCGGCGGGTGCGGCAGCCGGGCGTGCCAGGACAGCGGCTGCACCTTGACCCCGTGGGCGAGCGCCGCGGCGGCGAACTCGGTGTCCGTGCAGCTCAGGCCCTGCGGGAAGGTCAGCATGAGGTGCAGCCCGGCCGCCGCGCCGTGCACGACGGCGCCGGGCAGGTGGGCACGGACGGCGGCGGTCATCGCGTCGCGGCGGCGCCGGTGGCGCGGACGCAGCAGCCGGAGGTGGCGTTCCAGCGCACCGGAGTCCATCAGCCGGGCGAGGACGAGCTGCGGGAGCGCCGCGTTGCCGAGGTCGGCGAGCCGCTTCGCGTCGACCAGCAGGTCCCGGTAGCGGGCGGGGGCGAGCATCCAGCCGGTGCGCAGCGCGGGGGCGAGGAGCTTGGAGACGCTGCCGAGGTAGAGGACCTGTTCGGGGAGGACCCCGCGCAGCGCGGGCACGGGCGGCCGGTCGTAGCGGTGTTCGGCGTCGTAGTCGTCCTCGATGACGAGCCCGCCCTCCGCGGCCCACCGGAGCAGCTCGCGCCGCCGGGCCCCGCCGAGCACCACGCCGGTCGGGAACTGGTGGGCGGGGGTGAGCAGGACGGCGCGGGCCCCGGTGGCACGCAGCGCGTCCACCCGGATGCCCTGGTCGTCGACGGGGACGGGCGGGGTGGTGGTGATCCGGTGCCCGAGGTGCTGGCGGGTGCCGAGGGAGCCCGGGTCCTCGACGGCGACGACGTCCGGTCCGGCCGCGCGGAGCACCTCGCCCGCCAGGGCGAGCGCCTGGGCGGCCCCGGCCACGACCAGGACGTCCTCGGGCTCGGCGCGGATGCCCCGGTTGCGGCCGAGCCAGTCGGCGACGGCGCGGCGCAGGGCGGGAGTGCCGCGGGGGTCGCCGTACCCGAAGTCCTGGGGCGCGAGGCCCTGGAGCACGGCGCGTTCGGCGCGCAGCCAGGCGTCGCGGGGGAAGGCCGCGAGGTCCGGGACGCCTGGCGAGAGGTCGATCCGGGCGGGCGCGTTGCGCAGCGCGTCGAAGCTGGCGGGGACGGGTGTGCGGTCGAAGGGCCCGCCGGGCGGTGCCCCGGCGGCGGCCGCGGTGCCCGACGGGGGTCCGGACGGCGGCCAGCCCGTACCGGGGTCGGCCCCGGTGCGGGGCCGGACGGTGCGGGCCGGGGACGGCGGGGGCGCGGGGGCCCGGGCGAACGGGTCGACCACCACGGTGCCGCCCCGGCCCCGGCCCGCGATCCGGCCCTCCTCGGTGAGGCGGCGGTAGGCGTCGGTGACCACGCCGCGCGAGACCCGCAGGTCGGCGGCGAGCGCCCGGGTGGCGGGCAGCCGGGTGCCGACCGGCAGCCGGCCGTCGGTGACCGCCTCCCGCAGCCGCCCGGCCAGCCAGTCCGCGAGTCCCCCGGCGGGCGCCTCCAGGGGGTCGAGCTGGAGGAAGTCCGCGCCGGCGGTTACGGACCTGTCGACGGGCCGATCATTGGACCTGTGCACCGGACCATTGTGCCGGGAGGGTGGGCGCATGACGACGAGCACCCCGCAGCCCACCACCCGCACCGCCGCCGCCCGGCGGCCCGAGCAGGCCGACCGGCCCGAGCGCACCGGGCAGGCCGGCCGGACCGCACCGGCCGTCGCGGCCGCCCCCGCGTACGTCCACGGCTACTCCCCCGCCGAGGCCCGGCGCCTCGGCGACCAGGCCGACGCGCTGGCCGAGCTCCTCCACCTCGGCACCGCCTACCCGCCGGGCAGCCGGGTCCTGGAGGCCGGGTGCGGGGTCGGCGCGCAGACCGTGCACCTGCTGACCTCCGGCCCGGACGTCCTGCTGACCGCCGCCGACATCTCGGCCGACTCACTGGCGCTGGCGCGGGCCCGGGTCGCGGCGCACGCGCCCGGCGCGCGGGTCGACTGGCACCACGGTGACCTGCACCGACTGCCCTTCCCCGACGACTCCTTCGACCACCTCTTCGTCTGCTTCGTCCTGGAGCACCTGGCCGACCCGGCGGCGGCGCTGGCCGCGCTGCGCCGGGTGCTGCGCCCGGGCGGCAGCGTGACGGTGATCGAGGGCGACCACGGCTCGGCGCTCTTCCACCCGCACGGCGAGGCCGCCCAGCGGGTCGTCGACCTGCTGGTCCGGCTCCAGGCCGACGGCGGGGGCGACGGTCTGCTCGGGCGGCGGCTGTACCCGCTGCTCACCGCGGCGGGGTTCCGGGACGTCGTGGTGGGCCCGCGCACGATGTACGCGGACGGCTCCCGGCCCGACCTGGCGGAGGGGTTCACCCGGCGGACCTTCATCGCGATGGTCGAGGCGGTGCGGGAGGACGCGGTCGGGGCCGGCCTCACCACGGCGGAGGCCTTCGACCGGGGCGTGGCCGAGCTGCGCCGGGCGGCGGAGCCGGGCGGGACCTTCCACTACACGTTCTTCAAGGCGGTGGGGGTCAACCCGTGACCGGCGGCAGCCCGGCGGCCGGACGCCGGGGTGCGGTCACTCCGGCCCGTCCCCGAGGGTGCCGAGCACGACCCGCAGGGCCTCGACGAACGCGGCCGTCCGGGGCTCGTCCAGCCCGGCCAGGATGCGTTCCTCGGTGGCGAGGTGATCGGGGAGCGCCCGGTCGATCAGGGCGTACCCCTCGTCGGTGAGGGCGACGTCGCGGCTGCGGCCGTCGGAGCCGCTGGGGGTGCGCGTGACCAGGCCGCGCGCCTCCAGCCGGTCGAGGCGCTGGCTGATCGCCCCGGAGGTGACCATCGCGCACTGCATGAGGGCCGTCGGCGTGAGGCGGTAGGGCGGACCGCTGCGGCGGAGGGTGGCGAGCACGTCGAAGGAGGCGAAGTCGAGGTCGTGCCGGGCGAAGGTCTCCTTCAGCTCGGCGTCGACCAGGCGGGACAGCCGCTTCAGCCGGCCGATCACCTCCATCGGGGAGACATCGAGGTCGGGACGCTCCGCGCGCCACTGCCGCACCACCCGGTCCACATGATCCACGCTCTCCGCCATGTCCCCAAGCCTAGATGACCCCTTAGCGGTGAGGTATCCCGGAGCAGTCGTCCCGCCACCGCTTGACCAGATTACTTAGCGCTGAGATATATTGGCTTAGTGCTAAGGAATCGACTCGCCATCGTGCTGCTCACCGCGCTCGCCCCCGCCATCTGGGGCTCCACCTATCTCGTCACCACCGAGCTGCTGCCGCCCGGCCGCCCGCTGCTCGCCGGGGTCCTGCGCGCCCTGCCCGCCGGACTGCTGCTCATCGCCCTCACCCGGCGGCTGCCGAAGGGCGGCTGGTGGTGGCGCTCGCTCGTCCTCGGCGCGCTCAACATCGGCGCCTTCTTCGCCCTCCTCTTCGTCGCCGCCTACCGCCTGCCCGGCGGGGTCGCCGCCACCGTCGGCGCCGTACAGCCGCTGATCGCCGCCGGCCTCTCCGTACTGCTCCTCGGCGACCGCCTCTCGCCGCGCACGCTCGTCTCCGGGATCGCCGGGGTGGCCGGCGTCAGCCTGCTCGTCCTGCGGGCCGACGCCCGGCTCGACGCCCTCGGCGTCGCCGCCGCGCTCGGCGGCGCGGTGGTGATGGCCACCGGCGTCGTCCTCTCCAAGCGCTGGACCTCACCCGCACCGCTGCTCGCCACCACCGGCTGGCAGCTCACCGCGGGCGGCCTGCTGCTGCTCCCGGTCGCCCTCCTGGTCGAGGGGCCGCCGCCGTCCGGCCTCACCGGCGCCAACCTGCTCGGTTACGGCTACCTGGGCCTGATCGGCGCGGCCGTCGCGTACGCCCTCTGGTTCCGGGGCATCCGCGCCCTGCCGCCGACCTCGGTCACCTTCCTCGCGCTGCTCAGCCCCGTCGTCGCCACCGCCCTCGGCTGGCTCGTCCTGGGCCAGGACCTCTCCCCGGTCCAGGCGGTCGGCGCGGTGATCGTGCTCGGGTCGCTCGTCGCCGCGCAGACCCAGCGGCCGCGGACGCCGGCCAGGCCCGTCGCCGGGGTGCCGGGCACCGGTCCCGCCGCACCCGCCGCACCCGCCGGGGACACGGCGGAGCACGCCGACGCGCGCCCCCGCCGGGCGGCCTGACGGTCAGGGCGCCCGACCGGGCCGGGGCCTCCGCGCCCGGCCCCGCAAGGGGCCCGCACCCGCTCCCGCTCCCACACCCGGGAGAACTCCCCATGCGCAGCACCGTGTTCGGCGCGAGCGGCAACACCGGCGGCCGGATCATGGCGGAGGCCGCCGCCCGCGCCCACCGCGTCACCGCCGCGCTGCGCACCCCCTCCCGGCCGCACCGACTCCCGGCGGCCGTCGGGATCGCCACCGGCGACGCCCGCGACCCCGCCGGCGTCCGCAGCCACGCCGCCGGGCAGGACGTGCCGATCACGGCCACCCGCCCGGCCCCGGTCGCGCGGCGCCGGCCAGGGAAGCGCACCCGGGAAGCACGCCCGGGGACGGCCGGGATACGGAACCGGTCCCCCCTCTTCCCGATCCCCCGAACAGCCGCACCGCACCCCTGCTAGCTTGCGTGACGATCGCCCATGTGTGCGATCCGTCAGCACATTGACGATCCATCAGCCATTCGTCCGGATCCTCACAGGGGGGCACAGGACCATGCCACGACGTCCGTTGTCCGTTCTTCTCGCCGCCGTGCTCGCACTGCTCGGCACGGCGGTACTCGCTCCGGCGGCGCAGGCCGCGCGCCCGGGGCCGGCCGCACCGGCACTCGTACCGGCGTCCGCACCCGGTACCGCACAGCCCGCCGCGGCCGCACCGGCCGTCGACGCCGACCCGGCCACCAACGCGACCCTCGCCGCCGGCTGGTCCGACTGGGAGGACCTCGGCGGCTACGCGATCAGCGCCCCGGCCGTGTCCTCCTGGGCCCCGGGCCGGCTCGACCTGTTCGTCGTCGGCGGCGACAACGCCCTCTGGCACCGCTGGTACGCCAACGGCACCTGGTACGCCTGGGAGCCCCTCGGCGGCACGCTGACGGGCAACCTGTCCGCGGTTTCCTGGGGCCTCGGCCGCATCGACGTCGTCGGTACGGACGCCGCCGGCTTCCACCTGGTCCACCGCTGGTACGACAACGGCACCTGGTACGACTGGGAGGACCTGAGCGGCGGCCTGGCCACGGTCAACCCCACCATCTCCTCCCAGGGCCTCGGCAAGCTCGACCTCTTCACGTCCGACAGCGGGAACCTGCTCCACCGCTCCTACACCGGAGGCTCCTGGACCGGCTGGACCGGTGTCGGCGGCAGCTCCGTCGGTTCGGTGGCCCCCGTCTCCTGGGGCCCCGGCCGGATCGACATCGTCGCCCGCGCCAACGACGGCCGGCTCCGCCACAACTGGTACGCCAACGGCGCCTGGGCCGGGTGGGAGACGCTCCCCGCCCAGATCACCGGCAACGTGGCGATCTCCTCACGGGGCCTCGGCCGGCTGGACGTCTTCGCCCCGGGCCCCGGCGGCCAGATCCGACAGCTCTCCTACGACGCCGCCGGCTGGCACCAGTGGGGCGATGTCGGCGCCGTCGGTGCCCCGCTGGTGGGTGCCGTCTCCTGGAACGCGAACCGGATCGACCTGTTCACCTTCGGGCCGCAGCAGCAGATCGCGCACCGGTGGTACTCCTGATCACGGCCACCGCCCGGCACCCGCACTGACCCCGGCCGCCCCGGGCGGATCCTCCCCCCGGAGGACCCGCCCGGGGCGGCGCTGCGACCGGAACGACCGGGGCCGCCGGCCGGGGATCAGGGGCCGGGGATCAGGGGCGGTCGAGCGTGATCGAGTTGATCGGCGTCAGATCGGCGTAGACGGCCACCTGGGCGGGGAGGTCGTAGCCGCAGCCCGTGCCGTTGTAGCCGGTGCACAGATGGGCGTGCGCCCCGCCGGACTGGTTGTTGAGCACCCAGTGCCAGCCGTTCTGGTTGCGGAGGTTGTGGGCGCCGTAGCTCCAGAGGACGTCGGTCGGCGGCCGGTCGGTGTCGGAGTCCTGCGGGTAGATGCAGACCGCCCCGTACGGGCAGCCGTCCCACGGACCGTCGGCGGCCCGGGCCCCGGAGCTGCCCACCGTGGTGACGGCGGCGGCCGCGAGGGCGAGCGCGGCGGTGGCGTGCATGATCCTGCGCATGGTCGTTCTCCTTCGGGTGCTGGTCCGGACCGGTTCCGGGCCGGTGCGCAGCAGCGTAGGAAGGAGCCGCCCGCAGCGGTCCCTGACGACCGACAGGGTGGCCGGGGGGCGGACCCCGGCCGGGTCGGCGCGGCGGGCGGCCGACGGGGCCGGCCGACGACGGAACGGACGCGGGTCAGCGCGACGCGGCGAAGGTGTCGCAGCGGGCCGGGTCGCCGCTGCGGTACCCGGTGGTGAACCACGCCTTGCGCTGCTCGGAGGAACCGTGGGTCCAGCTCTCGGGGTCGATCCGGCCGGTGGCCCGCTGCTGGATCCGGTCGTCGCCGACGGCCGCCGCCGCGTCCAGGCCCTGGGCGATGTCCTGGTCGGTCAGGGTGCTGATCAGCGGCCGACCGGTGGAGGGCTGCGGGGTGGTGGTGGCGTGGTGGGCCCAGACGCCGGCGTAGCAGTCGGCCTGGAGTTCGAGCTTCACCGAGGCACTGTTCTGGCCCTGCCGGTCCCGGCCGACCTTCTGCATGGTGCCGGTCAGGTTCTGGATGTGGTGACCGTACTCGTGGGCGACCACGTACGCCTCGGCGAACGGGCCGCCGGCCGCCCCGAAGCGGGTGGAGAGCTCGTCGAAGAAGCCGAGGTCGAAGTAGGCGCGCCGGTCGCCGGGGCAGTAGAAGGGGCCGACGGCGGAGCTCGCCGCGCCGCAGGCGGTGGAGACCCGGTTGGTGAACAGGACCGTCTCGGCGGGCCGGTAGGCGACGCCGGACCGGGGCAGCTGCCCTCCCCAGTACTCCTGGAGGCTGTTGGTGACGGCGACGATCCGGCAGTCCTGGCGCCGGTTGGCGTCGGCGCCGGTCCGGCAGACCTGCTGCACCTCCGCCGCCGTGGTGCCCGGCCCGGCGCCGGAACCCGTGTCGCCCGCGCCGTCGGAGAGCCCGAGGAGGCTCGGGTCGACGCCGAAGAGCACCGCGAGCAGGACGGCGATCAGGCCGGCCGCGCCGCCGCCGACGGCGACCTTCCCGCCGGGGATGCGGCGCCGGTCGTCCACCTGCGAGGTGTCGAGGTCGCCCTGGTCGTCGAACTGCATGCCGGTCGGTCCGTCCCTTGTGGTGCTGCCGGCACCGCCCGTGGTGCCGGGCGGCCGGGCCCGGCCGCCCGGCCACGGTAGCCGCTCCGGACCGCACCGCAGGGAAGGACGCGCAGGTCAGAGGCGGTTTTCCGGGAGTCGGCAGCTCCCGTGGGACGGGCCGGCGCCCGTACTCCCCCAGACCGTCCGCACCCCTGCGGGGCGGCGTGTCGCCCGACGGTCCGTCATGTCGCCCGGGCCGCGCGGCGGGACCGGGCCGCCGCGTCCGGGTGCCCACGGGTCCGTGCGTCCGCACGTCCGCACGTCCGCACGTCCGCACGTCCGCTCGTCCGGCGGGAGGCTCGGCCCGGCGGTCACCCGGCCCGTGGTCCGCCGCGGCCGGGGGCGCGGCGGAGCAGCCCGGCCGTGCTCGGGCGCAGGTGGGCGAGCCGACGTCCCGGTGACGAGCAGCCACAGATCCTCCGCATCGGGCTCGGCAACCGGGCGCGGCGCAGGGCATGGACGGTCACGACCGGACGGGTGGCGCGGTCCGTGGCACGCCGTGCCGGTCGGCCTGCCGCCGGACGGTCTCGCTCTGCGGTTCCACGCCCGCGACGGCGTCGAACACGGCGACCGCGCCGTCCAGCACCCGCAGCGAGCGCTCGACCTCGTCGGCGAGGTCGATGTGGCCGGGCGTGTCGATGAGGTTGATCCGGTGGCCGTTCCAGGGGCAGCTGACGGCCGCCACGGGGATGGTGATGCCGCGTTCGCGCTCCTGCGGGTGGCAGTCGGTGACGGTGGCGCCCTCGTGGACCTCGCCGCGCCGGTGGGTCGCGCCGGTCAGGTGGAGGACCCGTTCGGTGACGGTCGTCCTGCCCGCGTCCACATGGGCCAGGATGCCCAGGTTGCGGACAGCGGCGACGGCGGACGTGCCGGTCGTGGTGGTCGTGCCGGTCGTGGTGGTCGTGCCGGTCGTGGTGGTCGTGCCGGTCGTGGGGTTGTCGGTGCGCACGGCCCGGCGCCTCTCGGAGCTCTCGGGGAGAAGGGGGCGGCGCGATCGCGGCGACGAGGGGAAGGGGTCCGGGCGGGACCGCCCGGTCGGCTGAGCTGCCGGAGAGCCCGCCGGGCGGGCTGTCGGCCGATCCGCCGGGCCGGTCCGCCGGGAGACCTCCCGACGCGGGGTCAGGCGCTCGTCGCGCACCCGGTGCCGGCGGCGCAGCGGGCACCGGAGGGACGAGGACACCAGGATCACCTCGAACCGGGGACGAGGGGACGACGGCAGCGGTGCGGTGACGCACGACCGGTCCTCCCTCTCGCCGTCACGGTGCGCGCCACCGGCGGAACCAGGGCGGCGCGTCTCCGGCTACCGAGTCCGGGAGCGGTCCGCCCCCGGGTCACCGGGTCTTCCCGCCGTCCCGGAGCACGCCGTCCCCGAGCGCGTCCTCCCGGACCGCGCCGTTGCGAACCGCGCCGCCCGCCGTGACCGCGCCGTCCGCCGCAACCGCCCGGCCGGTCGCCCGGCGCCGCCCGGCGACGGCCGCCGACAGCCGTCGCACCGCCTCCACCAGGTCCTCCGGTTCCGCGGCGGCGGCGAAGCCGGCCCGCAGGTGGGAGGCCGGCGGTTCGGCCGGGAAGTAGCGCCGGCCCGCCTCGACCATCACACCGTGCGCGCGGGCCGCCTCGGCGACGGCGACGCACGGCGTGCGGTCCGGCAGCCGCAGCCACAGGTGCAGTCCGCCGTCGGGCAGCCGTTCGGGCGTCCAGTCCGGCAGGTGCTCCGCGAGCGCGCCGGCGAGGACCGCGCAGCGTTCGCGCAGCGCCGTGGCGAGCGTGTCCAGGTGGCGGTCCCAGGCGGAGGTGGAGAGCAGTTCGACGGCGGCCTCCTGGAGCGGCCGGGCGACGAAGGAGTCGTCGACCTCCCGCATGCCGCGCAGCCGCCCCATCACCGGCCCGCGGGCGACCACCGCGCCGATCCGCAGGCTGGGCGAGGCCGGTTTGGTGAGCGAGGTGAGGTGGACGACGGTGCCGTCCCGGTCGTCCGCGACCAGCGGCGCGGGCACCGGGCAGCCGTGGCCGAGGTCGCGGGCGAAGTCGTCCTCGATGACGAACGCGCCCGCCGCCCGGGCGATGTCCACGACCTGGCGGCGGCGTCCGGGGGCGAGCACCGCGCCGGTGGGGTTGTGGAAGGTCGGCTGGCAGTAGAGCAGCCGGGCGCCGGTCGTCGCGAAGGCCTCGGCCAGCAGGTCGGGCCGCAGGCCGTCCCCGTCGGCCGGGACGGGGACGGGGCTCAGCCCGGCCGCGCGGGCGGCGGCGAGCGCGCCGGGGTAGGTCGGCGACTCGACCAGTACGGGGCTGCCGGCCACCGCGATCGCCCGGAACAGCATGGACAGCGCGGCCTGGCCCCCGCCGGTGACCAGGACGTGTTCGGGGCCGAACCCCGGTCCGATCCGGTGGGCGAGGACGGCGCGCAGCGGAGTGATGCCGACGACCGGGGCGCGGCGCCAGGCGTCGGGGCGGCGGGCGGCGCGGACGAGCGCGGCGCCGAGCGCCCGGGTGGGCTGGAGGCTCTCGTGCAGATAGCCCCCGGCGAGGCAGATCGACCCGGCGGGCAGGGCCGTCGGGTCGATGCCCCCGCCCACGGTGACGGCCGGGTCGGTGCCCGGGACGTGCACGCGGCCGGCCAGGGCGACGGTCTGCCAGGAGGTGTCCGGCGCCCGCTCGTCCGGGCGGGCGCGGCGCACCGCGACGAAGGTGCCGCTGCCGGGCCGGGTCACCACGATGCCCTCGGCGGCGAGCTCGGCGATGGCGCGGGCGACCGTGACCGGGCCCACGCCGTGCCGGGTGATCAGGTCGCGGCTGCTGGGCAGCCGGTCGCCCGGGGCCAGCCCGGCGAGCTCGCGGCGGAGGGCCGCCACGAGGAGCTCAGTACTGCTACCGGCCGACATGGCAGGTGAGAATAGTGCTTCCGTCCCGGGCGCGGAACCGATCTCGAACGAACTCGTACCCACCGCCGAGCCGTTGGGCGTAGCGGTTTCGGAGCACGGACGCGCCGGTCCGGCGGGCGGGACCGGCGCCGGTCCCGCCGCGCACCGGTCGTCCGACCCGCCGGCGCGGCGGCGTCCGCCGGACCGCTCAGTCCCGCCGTGGCACGGCCGCGGTCGCCCGGGGCGGGCGGGCACCGCGGTTCTCCCCGTCCGCCTGCTCCGTGGCCCGCACCGACGAGGCGGACGGGGAGGCGGACGACGGGGTGCCCGAGGGGACGGACGGCGAGGGGGTCCGGCCCGGCCGGCCCAGCGCGACGCCGCCCAGGACCAGCAGCAGACCGACGACCTGGAGCGGCCCCAGTTCCTCCCCCGCCACCACCGTGCCGAGCAGGACCCCGGTGAGCGGGTTCAGCAGGCCCAGCAGTCCCACCGTCCCGGCCGGGAGGTGGCGCAGACCGGCGAACCAGGCGGTGAAGGCGAGCGCGGTCGCCACCAGCGCGACGTAGCCGAGGGCGAGCAGCTCGCGCCCGGTGGGCGCGGCGGGCGGGCCCTCGAACACGGCGGCCGCCGGCAGCAGGACCAGCCCGCCGGCCACCAGTTGCCAGGCCGTGGTGGCGAGGACGTCCGGCCCGTCCCGCCAGCGGCCGGCGAGGACGTAGCCGAGCGAGGAGACGAGCACGGCCGCCGCCGAGGCGGCCAGGCCGGGCGGACTCACCGGCTCGGCCCTGGTCAGGAGCATCAGCCCGACCCCGCCCAGGCCGACCAGTGCGCCGAGCAGGTGGGCCCGGGCGGGACGGCCGCCGGTCAGCGCCCAGGCGAGCAGCAGCATCACCAGCGGCGCGGCGGCCATCACCGTCGAGGCGACGCTGGTGGCCAGCGACTGCGAGGCGACGTACAGCAGCACGAAGAACCCGGCCGTGTTGAGCAGCCCGAGCAGCGCCGAGCGCCCCCACCAGACGCCGCGCGGCCGGCGCGGGCGCAGCGCCAGCAGGAGCAGCCCGGCGGGCAGCGCGCGCAGGGCGGCGCCCCACAGCGGGCGGTCGGCCGGGAGGAACTCGCGGGTGACGTAGTAGTTGGCGCCCCAGGCCACCGGCGCGACGGCGGTCAGCAGGGCCCACCGGAAACTGGCTTCCATGGAAGGCAATATACCTTCCATGGAAGCGACTGGACTAGGATGGCGGCATGGAGAGCAGCGGAGAGCACCACCCGGCGCGTCCGGAGCCGGCCCCGGACCACGTCGCCCTCATCCAGGCGGAGTGGCGCCGCGAGCGGCCGGACCTCGACGTTTCCCCGCAGGCCGTGATCGGACGGCTGCACCGGCTGGCGGCCCGGCTCACCGAGGAGCTGTGCCTGGTCTACGCACGCCACGGGCTGGGCGAGGGCGAGTTCGACGTGCTCGCCGCGCTGCGCCGGGCGGGAGCGCCGTTCGAGCGGGCCCCCGGGGAACTGGCCACCCGCACCATGGTCACCACGGGCGCCATGACCAAGCGGATCGACCGGCTGGAGCGGGCCGGCCTGGTCACCCGCCGCCGCAGCCAGGCGGACGGACGCGGCCGGGTGGTCGCCCTCACCGAGGCGGGCCGCCGGCTGATCGACGAGGCTTTCGGCGCGCACATGCGCAACGAGCACCGCCTGCTGGACCTGCTGACCGCCGAGGAGGCCGCCGCCCTGGAGGTCCTGCTGACGGCCTGGCAGCGGCGCCTCGACCACGGCGAGGAGGCGACCGCCCCGGGACAGTCGAAGTGAAATCCGGATGATCCGACCGGATCACCGCGATAGCGTCGCCCGGTGACGAAACGGACCTGGGACCTCGTACTGATCGGTGGCGCCTCGGGCGTCGGCAAGAGCCTGGCGGCCGGGCGGATCGCCGCCGGGACCGGTGCCTTCGTGGTGGAGTTCGACGACGTGGTCGCCGCCGTCCAGGAGCTGACCACCGCGGAGCAGCACCCGGCGCTGCACCACTTCGACGACGACGCCCCGGGTGCCGCCGGTGACCCCGGAGCCGACGGGACCGACGCCCCGGACACCGCCGAACGGGTCCTGGCGCTGCAGATCGCCACCGCCGAGGCCCTGGAGCCCGCCGTGCTCGGCGTGGTGCGCAACCGGCTGACCGTCCCGGTGCCCGCCGTCGTCGAGGGCGACTACCTCACCCCCGCCGCCTGCGCCCGCGCCGTGGCCCTGGGCCGCACGGAGGGCCGGGACGTCCGGGCGGTCTTCCTGCACGAGGGCGACGCCGGCCGGATCGCCGCCAACTACGCGGCGCGGGAACCGGGGAGCGGCGTGCAGGCGGACCGCGCCGAGGTCAGCGCGCGGTACGCGCACTGGCTCGCCGGCGAGGCCCGCCGACACGCGCTCCCGGTGGTCGACTGCCGCCCGTGGCCGACGCTGGCCGAGCGCCTGGAGCACGCCCTGCGCCACGCGCCGGCCTACGGGCCGGGCCGCGCCCATGAGCACGCCCCGGAGCACGGCCCGGCCGACGGCGGCACCCGCGGCGGTCAGATCAGCGTGTAACCGCCGCTGCGGAAGGTCGAGCCGACGTTGCTGCAGTAGGCGTAGGACCAGACCCCACCCGACCGGGTCGGCCCGTACACCACCTGGTTGTTGGCACAGACGGCCCACGCGTAGTAGCTGCGGGTGCCGTCGCAGGAGACGCCGTAGCTCACGTAGTTGCTGTACGTCGAGCAGGCGGCCACCCGGGCGGGCGCGGCCGAGGCCGGGACGGCGGCGAGGGCCGGGACGGCGAGTGCGGCGGTGGCGGCGACGGCCGCGGCGACGGTGCGGATGCTCATGGTTTCCCCTCCGGTGAAGGTCGGTGACGCGCACGGCCGGCGGGGCCGTGCGCGCTCCACTGTCCGCCCGCCGCACCGCGCGCAATCGGCAACAGGACGGGAAACCGCGAACCTCGTCACCGTCACCACCCCTTCCGCGACCGGCCGTTGTGTCGTGTTCCCGCAAGGTATGGGGCTTTTGTTCGCGCGGCCGAGCGGGACGGTTCACCGACGCGTGGTGCGGCGGTCTTTCGTGGACGATTGGCTTCCGTCGGCCTGCTGACCATGCCCCCGGGCCGCGCCGCACTCCGGCGCTCCGTGCCACCGGCCGTGTCCTGCGCCCGCGCCGGCAGCACGCACACCCCGTAGCAGTACGAGGAGCCGAACCGCCGATGTCACCGCCCGTCACCCCCACGACCACCGCCCCCGTCCCCTCCCCCGTCCCCTCCTCCGTCCCCGCGACCGCCCCGGCGCGCCGCCGCACCCGCCGCCCCGCCGCGGTGCTCGCCCTCGGCGCGCTCGTCGCCGCCGGGCTTCCCGCGCTCGCCCCCGCCGGTGCCTGGGCCGCTCCCGCCGCCCCGGGCACACCCGGCGCGAACGGCACCACGGCCGACCCCGGCCTGGTGCTCGACCGGCCCGGCGAGTCGGTCGTCACCCGCCGCGAGGTCACCCCGATCGCCCCCGGCCTGACCATGACCGCCT
Organism: Kitasatospora sp. NPDC056327; assembly: GCF_042261735.1. Lineage (NCBI taxonomy): Bacteria > Bacillati > Actinomycetota > Actinomycetes > Kitasatosporales > Streptomycetaceae > Kitasatospora > Kitasatospora sp. NPDC056327. Next base: position 55,741 of record NZ_JBHJRC010000015.1, read on the forward strand.
TCGACCGGCTCGGGAGGACCGGCTGGCTGCGCGGCAAGGTGCTGGTCGCCGACCTGGCCACCGAGGGCCTGAGCGTCGACTACCTGTCCTCCGGTCAGGTGACCACCCGCCAGACCGTCACCGGGATGGCCCGGGGCGCCGGCGCGGTCGCCGCGATCAACGGCGACTACTTCGACATGAACGCCTCCGAGGCCCCGCTCGGCGTCGGCGTCTCCCGCGGGGGCGGTCTGCTCCACGCCCCCGTCGAGGGCTGGAACCAGGCCGTGACCGTCGGTGCCGACGGCCTGGCGCGGATGGCCGAGGTGTTCCTGGAGGGCCGCGCCGCCCTGCCCGGCGGCCGGGAGCTGACGCTCACAGGGGTCAACACCTACGGTCTGCCCGCCGACGGCGTCGGCCTGTTCACCCCCGCCTGGGGCCAGGCGTCCCGGGCGGGGGTCGCCGGCGGCTCCGCGGAGGTCGTCGAGGTGGAGCTGCGGGACGGCCGGGTCACCGCCGTCCGCGACCGGCCGGGCGCGGCCGTCCCCGAGGGCGCCACCGTGCTGGTCGGCCGGGAGGCGGGCGCCCGTGCGCTGCGCGAACTCCGGCCCGGCGACCAGGTCTCCACCCGCTACCGGCCGCGCGCCTCCTTCGGCGAGGTCGCGGTGGCGGTCGGCGGCTACCAGGTGCTGGTCCGCGACGGTGTCGCCATGCAGCCCGGCGAGAACGACGGCAACGAGCTCACCGCCCGCACCGCCGTGGGTTTCTCCGCCGACAACAGGCGGATGTACCTGGTCACGGTCGACGGCCGGCAGGCGGACAGCCCGGGAATCTCGCTGCCCGACCTCGCGGTGCTGATGCGGGACATGGGCGCGCGCAACGCGCTCAACATGGACGGCGGCGGCTCGTCCGCGATGTCCGCCCGGCTGCCCGGCACGGCCGGGGCCGGCACCGTCAGCAGCCCGTCCGACAACGGCGGGGAGCGCGCCGTCGCCAACGGGCTCGGCCTGTTCTCGGCGCCGGGTTCCGGCCGGGTCACCGGCTTCCGGGTCCGTCCGGCGGAGACCGCGGACACCGCGAACCGGGTCTTCCCCGGCCTGCGCCGCACCGTCCGGGCCCTGCCGCACGACGAGACCTACGGCCCGGTGAACGGCACCGTCCCGGCGGTCCGCTGGACGGTCGCCAAGGACCCCAAGGACACGAAGGACACGAAGGAGCCCAGGGAGCCCAGGGCCCCGAAGGGCAGCACGGGCCCCGACGGCACCAAGGACTCCAGGAACTCCACGGGCGCCGGGAGCACCGGAACCGCGGGGCCCGGCACCGTGGAGGTGTCCGGCAGCGGCACCGGGGCCGTCGTCACCGGCCGCACCTCCGGCCCGGCCGCCGTCACCGCCGCGGCCGACGGTGCCGAGGCCGGCACCCTTCCGCTGACCGTGCTCGGCGCACCGGTGCGGATCACCGCGGGCACCGACCCGGTCGGTCTGGAGGCGGTCGGCGCCACCGCGAGGATCTCGGTGACCGGCTACGACGCCCAGGGCCACACCGCCCCGGTCGAGGCCGCGGACATCACCGTCACCGGCGGCGCGGGCGTGGTCGAGACCTCCGCCGCCGAGGACGGCTCGATCGCCCTCAGGGCGCTCGCCGACGGCGCCTCCGCCACGCTGCGGCTGACCGTCGGCGCGCTGGAGACCGCCGTCGCCGTCACCGTCGGCACGACCGAGAAGCCGTTCGCCGACTTCTCCGACGCCGCGGCCTGGAAGTCCGGCAACGACCGCGCCCCGGGCGGCGGCATCGCCCCCGCGGCCGGCCACGACGGCGGCCACGGCCTGCGGCTGAGCTACGACTTCACCAGGTCGACGGGCACCCGCGGCCAGTACGCGATCGCCCCCGAGGGCATCGTGCTGCCCGGCCAGCCGCGCTCGGTCACGATGTGGATCGAGGGCGACGGCAACGGCGCCTGGCCGCGCATCCAGTACCGGACCGCCGCCGGCGTCACCGCCAACCTGGACGCGCCCATGGTCACCTGGACCGGCTGGCGGAAGGTGGAGTTCCCGATCCCCTCCGGCGTCCAGTACCCGCTGACCTTCCAGCGGTTCCGGCTGATGGAGACCAGCGCCGCCCGTTCCTACACCGGCGCGCTCACCCTCGCCGACCTGCGGGTCGAGGTGGCCCCGGACGTCGAACTGCCGGTGCGCCCACGGGTCACCGACCCGGTGGTGCTCACCGCCGGCACCGTGGACGGCAGGCCGCTGCGGGTCGCGGTGATGTCGGACGCCCAGTTCGTCGCCCGCGCCCCGGAGAGCGACCTCGTCCAGGCCGCCCGCCGGACGCTGCGCGACATCGCCGCCGCCGAACCGGACCTGCTGGTCATCGCCGGCGACCTGGTGGACGAGGCGAGCCCGGCCGACTTCGCCCTCGCACGCAAGGTGCTGGACGAGTTCGACCGGCTCACCGGCGGCACCGTCCCCTGGCACTACGTGCCCGGCAACCACGAGGTGATGGGCCCCGGCACCATCGACAACTTCAGGGCCGCCTTCGGGGAGACCAGCGAGGTCTTCGACGTCAAGGGCACCCGGTTCATCACGCTGAACAGCGCGCTCGGCTCCTTCCGGGCGAGCGGCTTCGACCAGATCTCCCGGCTGCGGACCACCCTGGACGCCGCGGCCCAGGACCCCTCGGTCACCGGTCTGCTGCTGTTCGACCATCACCCGACCCGGGACCCGCTGCCCGACCAGGGCAGCCAGTTGGGCGACCGGAAGGAGGCCGGACTGGTCGAGCAGTGGCTGGCCGGCTTCCGCGCGGGCGGCAAGTCCGCCGCGATGGTCAGCGGCCACGTCGGCGCCTTCCACGCGAGCAGCGTCGACGGCGTCCCCTACCTGATCAACGGCAACTCCGGCAAGGGCCCGGCCGCCGAGCCGGACCGCGGCGGCTTCACCGGCTGGACGATGCTCGGCATCGACCCGGCGGCCGGCCGGGTCACCGACCCGTACGCGGTGCCGGACGACGCCTCGGCCTGGCTGCGCGCCGAGGTCCGGGCCCGCGCCGACGCGGTGCAGCTGAACGCCCCCGGGACGCTCGGCCTGCTGGAGTCCGTGCCGGTCGGAGCGACGTTCACCCAGGACGGCGAGCGCACGGTGCCGGTCGCCTGGCCGGTCACCGCCAGGTGGGGCGGGCAGGGCGTGCACATCGGCCCGGCCGCCGGGGCGCCGCGCGGCAGCGTCGCCGCGTACGACCCGGCCACCCGCACGCTCACCGGTCTGCGGCCCGGCGGGGCGACCCTGACCGTGACGGTCGGCGGCGTGACGGCGGAGCGCGCGCTCACCGTCGGGTCCGTCCCGGCGTGCACCACCACGCTGCGCGGCCCGCAGAAGAACCTCGCCGTCACCTCCGGCGTCGTCTGCCTGGACGGCGCCACGGTGACCGGCCCGGTGCTGGTCCAGCCGGGCGCGGCGCTGGTCGCCAAGGGCTCGGCCCTCAGGGGCCCGGTCTCGGCGCGCGGCGCGGCGGCCTTCGTGCTGACCGACAGCGAGGTGTCCGGCCCGGTCGCGGTGAGCGGCTCCACCGGGCAGGTCGCCCTGCTCTGGTCGACCGTCAACGGCCCGGCCCACCTGGCGCTCAACACCGGCGGCACCGCCGTCGCCGGCAGCACGGTGCGCGGTCCGCTCGACTGCGCGGGGAACACCCCGGCCCCCGTCGGCGGCCACGGCACCACCGTGAACGGCCCGAAGGGCGGTCAGTGCGGCGCCCTGTGACGCCGCCCCACCGCTGAACCCCCTGGCC